>CAYJFG010000046.1:13442-16116 GCA_964369305.1 uncultured Eubacteriales bacterium | reverse complement strand
CTCATTTTGTTTACTCAACTGCTCATAATCTTTTAATGTATAAACACCGAGTTTATGCCAATTTTTTATTACACCATTGATATATCTTATATCATATTTTCCCTTTGTATCAATTGCAACTTCATATGCTTTACGTATCATCTCTTTTGAGTATTTCCACTCGCTTAACCATTTATTTGCATAATTCATTTGTGTTTCAGTTGGAGAACCTACATTTGCAATGCCAAAAATACGGCTAACTATAGACCAATTTTCTTTTTGTTTAGCTATTTGAATGATTTTTTCTTCTGCTTTGTCTATAGTGTCAATACCTTGATTTGACCAATCCATACCTATTTTTTCAATATAACCAAACCCATTTTTACCTTGAGATTTTGCAAATTGCATAATCATAATTATTACGTCTAGCGGTAGTCCGTCTTGATCATGCATCATAACAAGTGTTGCAATTTCATTTTGTGTAATTAGTCTTGACATTATTGTTTGAGCTTCTTGCATTAAATTTTGTAGTTCTTCGTTTTCGTCAAGCCTTGCTGATACGTGTATCATGTCTGGCTTTTCACGTTTTGACGGAAGAACTTTTTTAGCTTTTATTTCTTTTTTATCTTCTTTTATTACTTCTTTTTCTTCTGCTATTTGAGTAACTTCTTTTTCATCTTGTTTTGGAATGTACTCATTTTCACTTTTTATTATAAGCCCCTCTTGCTCCCAATATGTTATGCAGTCTTTTACATCTAAAACGTGCATATTAAATTCTTGAGCTAAATCTTCTAAGCTAAAATCTTTATTTGAATGTCTTAATAAATATAATAAGATTTGTAATTGTTTATGTGCTGCTGTTTTTATGTACTTGTCCACTATATCACAAGGAATTGCAAATATATTATTCCACATTCCTAAATTTAATTTTACATTCATTTTTGTTTTTCCTCTTATACTAGTTTAAAATCTGCAATTACTTCTTAATATATTGCTTTTCTTTTTCCTTTTTTATTTAGCGGAACTTCTTTTACTGTTATAATAAATTCAATATTTATTATTGTTCTAATATTATAATTCTCTATAACTACTGCTGTATCTGTCACTTCTTTAATTATACCAACACACTCAGATTTTATAGTAGTTATATGACAATCTTTATTTATTAAACTTTGCAATATCTCTTTCATATGTAACGCTCTCTTTCTATCTTTTCTATTTTTAATTATGGTTTCAATATTAATATTTACCTTTTTTTTATCTTGAAATACAGTAATAAACAAAGGCAAGAATAATAATATAATAATTGCTGGATTAATAAAAACCACCTCTTTTATTTAATAGTCATCTAAAAATGTATGAATTTCTTCTTTTTGACCTTTTCTATATCCAATTATTGTACTTAAATTTACGTTGTGAACACTTGCAAAAATGTTACCATCAATATATTTACTTGTTTTTCTAAGTGTATTTAAAAGTTCTTTTACTTCTGCCCTTTTTGAGTTGCTTTCAACTTCATTTTTTGTAACACCACACGCACACCTTATAAACTCTAAATTATTGTAGTTGCTCCACGATATAATATCGCTTTCACGCACTAAATAAAGCGGTCTTATAAGCTCCATACCCTCATAATTTTCGCTTTTAAGTTTTGGCATCATCGTTTTGATTTCAGCACCATATAGCATACTCATAAGTATTGTTTCTATTACGTCATCAAAGTGATGTCCAAGTGCTATTTTGTTACAACCTGCATTTTGAGCAGCTTTATAAAGACTACCTCTTCTCATTCTAGCACATAAGTAGCATGGTGACTTTTCCGAAAAATTCACAACCTCAAAAATGTTAGAATTAAAAATTTCAATAGGGATATCAAGTACTTTTGCATTTTCTATTATCTTATTTAAATTTTCCTCGTTATACCCTGGATTCATCGCAATATATTTTACATCAAAATGAAAATCACTATATTTTTTTAGATGCTGAAAACATTTAGCAAGTAGCATTGAATCTTTACCACCTGAAATACAAACTGCTATTTTGTCATTTTCTTTTATTAGGCCATAATCTTTTATTGCACCAATAAATTTATTCCATATAGTTTTTTTATACTTTTTTGTAATACTTTTTTCTGCATTTAATGATATTTCTAAATTATTCATCTCTAGTAACCATTATTATTGCACCGCCACTATGTACATATACATTTGCATTTTCTTCTAAAACCACATTACTAATTGCATAAGGGAATGATGTTGTTATGTCTTTTTCTTTTATTGTATATTTTAAGCCTTTTAGCGTTACATTGCAAACATCGCAACCAAATGGGAAAATTGAAAGTGTACAACCTTGTAAATTGTTGATTTGTAATTCTCCGTTTGAAACATAATACATTTGATTATTTCTTTCAAGTATTGCTCCACTTGCATTATTTTCATTTAAAAATTTAAGTATACACATATTAGTGTACGAATGGTCATATCTGCCACCTAAAGACGCTAAAAGCAAAATATTATTATATCCATTAGTTACTGCATATTTAACTGCAAACATTGTGTCCGTGTCGTCTTTTTCTTCTGGTAATTTTATACATTTTATATTTGTTTCAGGCATTGGCGAAGAATCAAAGTCACCTACTATTAAATCTGGTTTTATTCCTGATTTTTGAGCAGTTATATAACCACTGTCTGCACAT
>CAYJFG010000046.1:3180-13432 GCA_964369305.1 uncultured Eubacteriales bacterium | reverse complement strand
TTTTATCCCACTCCTTAATGTCTTTTATTTCATCATACATAGCTTTGTAACTTTCAAACCTTGATTGATGAACTTTCCCCTCTTCTAAAGCTTTTAAAATAGCACAACCTTTTTCTAAAGTGTGTGAGCAAGATGTAAATTTGCATTGCCCTAAATACTGTTCAAACTCAGGAAAACAATATGCTATTTCTTCTTTTTTGATAATCTCATACTTTTCAAGTTCAACTCCTGAAAACCCTGGTGTATCCGCAACATAACCACCATCAGTTTTAAAAAGTTCTACTGTCCTTGTTGTATGTCGTCCTCGTCCTAGTTTTTCGCTAGTTTTAGACGTTTGTAAATTAAGATTTGGAAATAAATAATTTAACAAAGTAGACTTACCAACACCTGTATTACCTGTAAATGCTGATATACTATCTTTAAGTAAATTTCTAATATCTTCTAAACCTTTTCCATTTTCTCCATTATAAGGTATTATTTTAATGTTTAGAGTTTTGTAGATACTTTCCACTTCTTCATAACTTCCTAAATCTATTTTAGATATAACTAAAATAGGTTCGATACTTTTACTTACCGCAATTGATATTATTTTATCTATTATAAAAGTATTTGGCATAGGGTCGCAAACTGAAATTACTATAAATAGCTTATCTAAATTTGCAACTGCTGGTCTTATTAATTTGTTTTTTGCTGGTAATATTTCATCAATTGATGCATAACCGCTTTTTTGAATAGATATTTTTACATAGTCGCCCACTTTTGGCGATGTTTCTTTATGGCGGAATACACCTCTTGCTTTACATTCATATACTTCTTTGGCGGTTTCTACATAATAGAAACCGCCTGTTAATTTTATTATTATTCCTGTATTATCTGTTAAAATGGCCACCAGCTATCTCCTTCATCTGTTGGATCTTCTGTACCATATCCATCGGTTGTATCTTCTGTTCCTGTGTCTGTAGATGGTTCAGTGTGTTGTGAGTTATATGGGTGTGTAGTTGTAGTAACTTCTTGTGTTTCAAAATTTATGTGGTACTCTCTATAAATTTTGCCGTCTAAATCTACTACTATATTTTTTTCGCCCATTCCTGTAACTTCAATTGTATAAGTAGGGTTATATGCTGGTATTAAAGTTTTAGAGTGTGTTTCTTCTACTATTCCATCAATAGTAACACGTAGTAAAACTTCGTTTAATTCATCGGCTGGTAAATCTACAAATATACTTACTGTAGTTTCTTTTACTAGTCCTTTTGCTACTGTTAATTTAATTGTTGAACCTTTTACCATATGTGTTTCTTGAAGTGGACTTTGAGCTATTACAGTTTCTGGGTCTTTATCTACAAGTTCATCATAAACATAGTCAATTTGAAATCCTGCATCTACAAGTTGTTGTCTTGCATCTTCTAAAGACATTCCTACTACATTTGGTACTTTTATCATCTCTTCTTCTGGTGGTACTTGGCTTGATACATAAATTATTACTTCTGAGCCAACTGCTACTTCAACACCTGCTTTAGGCGAAGTATCAACAACCATGCCAACAGCTACATCGTCGCTTTCAACATATATAACGTTTGCTTTTAAGTTTTTTTGCTCGATTTTAAGTTTTGCAGACTCTTCAGGCTCTCTATTAATATATGGAACTGACACTAAAGTAGATTGGCTATTTACTACTAAAGTAATTATAGAACCCTCTCTAATAGTCTTATTTGACGGTGTTGGGTCTTGGTCTATAATCTCGCCAATTGCTTTTGTTTCATCATATGTGTTTTCAATATTCCATACAAATTTGTATTCCGGATTGTCTTTTACTTCACTTATATTTTTACCTATTAAGTTAGGCACTTGCACTGGCACTTCAACATCACCTTGAAACGCCATAAATAAAGAAATACAAACACAAACTATAGCAACTACAGCAAACGAAATTACAACACCTACTATAACATTTGTAGCTGGTGATTTTCTTTTCTCTGCTCTATTTTGCAGTTTATCTTCATGGCTTAATTGTTGTGTGTTTTCTTTTTTATTTTCAACAAAACTATAAATTGCTTCTTTATTTTCAATTTTCGATTTTGGCAAAATATATTCATATCCAAAAATAATGTTGTTATCATTTTCAAACATAATTATATCTTTTAGCATTTCTTTTGCCGACTTATACCTATACTCAATGTCTTTTTGCATAGCTTGTATAGTTATTTCTTCAAGTCCTCTAGGTATATTTGGGTTTATTTCTCTAGGCATTTTAGGCTTACTTTGTAGTTGCATAATAGCTATTGAAACTGGGTTTTCAGCGTCAAAAGGAACTCTACTTGTTAATAGTTCATAAAGAATAACGCCTACTGAATATATATCTGTGCTACTGTCTGTAACTGAGCCTTTCGCTTGTTCTGGAGCTATATAATGCACTGAACCCATAGCATTGCCTGTCATTGTTCTAGTTTCGGCACTTGAAAACCTAGCAATACCAAAATCTGCAACTTTTATAGTGTCATCGCTTAAAATCATTATGTTTTGAGGTTTAATATCTCTGTGAATTATCCCCTTACTATGTGCATGGCTTAATGCTTCTAAAATTTGTTTTATAAATTTTAAAGATTTATTATGCTCAATATTTGCATTTCTTTCAATATACTCTTTTAATGTAATACCGTCTATATATTCCATTACTATATACTGAATCATATCACCAAAGCTAACATCATAAACTTTTACGATGTTTTCATGAGATAATACTGCTATTGCTTTTGATTCATTTATAAATCTTCTCCTGAACTCTTCACTTTTTGCAAATTCGTCTTTTAATATTTTAATTGCAACCATTCTATCGTCTATAGTGTCGTACGCTCTATAGACCATTGCCATGCCACCTACGCCAATAAGCTCATGAATTTCATATCTTCCATCTAGCTTTTTACCTGAATATTTATCCATAAACAAAAATCCTTTCCTTACATTTAAGGTGAAATTATTGCGACTGTGATATTATCACTTCCACCCATATTTTTTGCGTCTTCTATCAATTTCCCAATTGTATCTTCTTGTATATTTTCATAAACTTTTTGCATAAGTTCATTACTTCCAAAATAATTTGATAAACCATCTGTGCATATAAGTATTAAATCTTTTTCGCTGTATTCACTTATCATACTGTCAATTTCTATATTTTCACTTATACCTATTGCACGTGTTATGCAATTTCTATTAGGGTGTTTACGTGCTTGTTCAAGTGTGAGATACCCTAAGTCTACCATTTGTTGCACCCATGAATGGTCGGTAGTTATTTGCATAATTTCATCATTATTTAGCTTATAAATTCTGCTGTCGCCTGCGTGAACTATATACATTTTATTTGCTCGAGCTATGACAAATTCTAAAGTTGTTCCCATACCTCTTAATCTTTCATCTTGAAGTTGCATATTGTATATATATTCATTTGTGGCTACTGCAATGTCTTTCATAATTTCGATTATTTCTTCATCGTTTATATAACTGTTATACCTTTGTGTTATTAAATTTGAAATCATGTCAACGCAACTTTGACTTGCAATATCACCTGCATTATGTCCGCCCATACCATCACAAACTACTACCCATGCACAACCATCAGAAAACAAACCGCCGTTACAAGCATCTTGATTGCTTTGTCTGATTTTTCCTATATCGCTTTTAAAATTAACTTGCACTTTGGTCGCCTCCTTTACTGTTTTGCTTTACCTCTTAATTGACCGCAAGATGCATCAATATCAGAACCTAGCGTTCTTCTTACTGTTGCATTAATACCATTTTTTGTAAGTACGTTTAAAAATTTTTGCACTACTTCTTTTTGACTTTTTTTGTAAGCTTTGTTGTCTGTTTCATTTACAGGTATTAAGTTTACATGGCAATTCATACCTTTTAACAATTTAACAAGCCGTAATGCACATTGTTCATTATCGTTAATATCTTTTACTACCGCATATTCAAAAGATATTCTCCTATTTGTTTTATTTAAATAAAAACTGCAAGCTTCAAGCAACTTTTCAATATTATATTTTTTGTTTATCGGCATCATGCTTGTGCGTATTTCGTCAGTTGGTGCATGAAGCGAAATTGAAAGAGTTAGCTGTAAGTTTTCATCTGCTAATTTATAAATTTTATCAACAACACCGCAAGTTGAAAGTGTTATATGTCTATTGCCTAAGTTGTAGCCTTTTTCACTTGTGATAAGCTCTATAAATTTAAGTACATTGTCGTAATTGTCGAGCGGTTCACCCATACCCATTAAAACAATGTTTGATATTTTTTGTCCGCTGTCTTTTTGTGCCATGTCAATTTGTGCTATCATTTCGCTAGGTGTTAAGTCCCTTGTAAACCCACTTTGACCTGTTGCACAAAATGTACAACCCATTTTACAACCAACTTGAGTAGATAAACAAAGTGTACTACCAAAATGATAATTCATTAAAACACTCTCTATGTACTCTCCGTCTGAAAGTTTAAAAAGATACTTAATAGTACTATCATAACAAGAAATCAGTTTTTTTTCAATATTTACTACAGAAATGTAACAATTATTTGTCAATTTGCCTCGTAATTCCTTTGGAATGTTAGACATTTCGTCAAAATTTGCTATATTTTTTTCGTGTAACCACTTATAAATCTGCTCGACTCTAAACTTTTTTACATCATAATCTTTTAAAAAAAGTATAAGTTCATCAAAATTAAGCGACTTTATATCTATCATGACATCACACCTTTTTGAAAACGCTTATATAAAATCCGTCACTTTCATGAACAAATGGAAGTAGTGTAATTTCGTTTTCGCTTTCTTTTATCTCTCTTTTTATACCGTTTGGTAAGTTTAATTTGTATGGCTCAAATTCTTCATTTTCTTTTAAAAACTTTTTCGTAATATTATTGTTTTCTGCCCTGTTAAGTGTGCAAGTTGAATATATTAGAAGTCCGCCTTTTTTTACTTTATCTTTGCAATTACATAATATTTCATATTGAATATTTGGCAAAGTTTTATATCCTAAATCTTCTTTATACCTAATTTCAGGTTTTCTTTTTAAAATCCCTAGCCCTGAACATGGAACATCACATAGTATAACATCAGATGCATTATAGTCTTTACAATTTGTAGCATCACTTACTATTGCTACTACATTTTCAAGCTTTAGTCTGCTTGCAGTTTCTTCAATTAATTTTACTTTATGCTCATATAAGTCATAGCTATATACTTTTCCAGTATTTTTCATCATCAGCGATAAGTTGAAAGTTTTACCTCCAGGTGCTGCACATACATCTGTAATTATATTGTCTTTTTGTGGATTTATTAGTTTACATAAAATTTGAGATCCACTATCTTGCACAAAAAACAAACCTTGTTTAAATTCTTCTAGATTTTCAATTGCTCCAGTTTTAGATAGTATTAATGCATTTTCTAAAACTTCTATTTCCTGAACTTCTATATTTTTAAGAGTAAGTTTTTCTTTTAATTCTTCTTTTGTGCATAAGTTTGTATTTACTCTTATGACTATTGGTGGTCTTCCTATAAAACTTGCAAGTAATTTTTCAGTAACTATATCTGAATAATTGTTTAGCCAAAGTCTTACTATTTCCTCTGGCATTGAATATTTAACACTTAAGTATTTAACTTTGCTTTTTATAGGTGGTAAATTATATTTTTTATCGTTTCTTAAAAAGTTTCTCAAAATTGCGTTTATAAAACTTTTTACTTTGATTTTTCTATGTTTAACGCTTAAGTTTACAGCTTCGTTTACTACTGCACTTTCAGGTATTTTATCCATGTATAGTAGTTGAAAAATTGCTGTTTCTAATATTATTAAAACTGTTTTATCAATTTTTTCTACTGGAGTTTTTGAGTAGCATGAGATTATGTAGTCAAGCGTGATTTTTCTTTCTAAAACGCCATAAACTAAAGCACTACAAAACGCAACATCTAAAGCACTTAACTCTGATTTTTTTAAAACTTTGTTAAGCACTATATTTGAATATGCGTTTTGTACATTTATTTTATATAAGATATCTACTGCTATACTTCTGGCGTTTGACATATATTTTGTTTCCTTTTAATTTACTTATTTAAGTTAAGAGTTAAGAGTTAAGAGTTAAGAGTGAAGAGTGAAGAGTGAAAAGTGTAAGAGTGAAGAGTGAATGTGAAAATCCTTACGGATTTTTTAATTTATAAAGGGCGTTTGCTGTTTTAAAATTACGCATCACAAAATGAAATGTAGGGACAACAAAAATTTATATTATGTGCGTTATCCACGGCAAGAGCAAACCCTTGCCCTACACCACACGCTTACACATAACCCTTAAGTTGCTTGTATTGAGGTTGCTCCCATGTGGTTGCCTAATGCTTGGGGTCGCCCACTCTACAATAGTTCTGATAACTGAACACTGACAACTGCTTACTTTATTTATCTTCGCCTATTTGCTATCAATATCAGTCTTAATAATTGCATTATGCTTGTTAATGCGGCTGCAACGTATGTCATAGCGGCTGCACTTAATACTTTTTTTGCACCCTCATTTTCAGTTGATGATAATATACCATTTTTCTCAATACATTCTAAAGCACGTTTACTTGCATCAAATTCAACTGGTAATGTAACAATTGTGAAAAGCACTGCAAGTGAATATAATATAATACCAGCATACAAAACTGCTTCATATTGAACTGGTAAAAACATACCTATAAGTATTAAAAACCATGAAAGTCTTGAACCTATATTTGCAAGTGGGAATATAGATTGTCTAATTTTAACTGGTGCATAATTTACTGCGTGTTGTACTGCATGGCCTGCTTCATGTGCTGCTACTCCAACGGCTGCTACTGTTGCAACGTCGCAAACTGATTCTGAAAGCCTTATAACTTTCTCTTTTGGGTCGTAGTGGTCTGTTAAATTTCCTGCTACTTTTTCTACTCTAACATCTGTAATACCGTTTACTGCAAGCACTCTTTGTGCTACTTGAAGTCCAGTAAGACCGTTTAAATTTCTAACATTTGTATACTTTGAAAACGTTGATTTTACTCTTGCTTGTGCTATTATAGTTATTATAAGACATGGTATAACAAACACAAGATATGTCCAGTCGAACCAATATAGAAAACCCATAAAACACCATTCCTTTACTTTTTATTAAATAAAATAATCACCTAAGTTGATTTTTTGCCCTCTTAAAAATTCTTGTGCTTCCATTTTTCTTTTGCCCTCTAGTTGCAATTCTAAAATTTCAACACTATTTTCGCCACACGCTACTGTAAGTGGTTCAAGGCTTACAATCTGCCCTACTTCACCATTTTTATTAGACTTTTTAGTTAAAAATATTTTTACTCTTTTGCCTAAAATTGTGCTTGTAGCTATCGGCCATGAATTAAGACCTCTTACTTTATTATGCACGTCGATATTACTTTTAGACCAATCTATAACACATAATGATTTATCAAGTATATGTGCATATGTAGATAAATTATCGTTTTGTTTTTCTGGTTTTATAGTTCCATTTTCTATACATTCTAAAGCGTTTATTATCATATTTGATGATAAAATAGAAAGTCTGTCATGTAGTTGTGACGCCGTTTCGTTTTCTAAAATCTCAATACTTTCTTTAAAAAGCATATCTCCTGTATCAAGGCCCTTATCCATTTGCATTACAGTAATTCCTGTTTCTACTTCTCCATCAATTACAGCCCATTGTATTGGAGCTGCTCCCCTATATTTAGGCAATAGTGAGCCATGCAAGTTTATACAGCCGTATTTTGGTAGATTAATTATGTTTTCTGGTAAAATTTTACCATAAGCTGCTACTACTATAACATCTGGATTTATGTTTTTAAGTACTTCAAATTCCTCTTCACTTTTAAGCGATTTTGGTTGAAGTACTTTTATATTATTTTCTAATGCACATACTTTTACAGGTGGTGGAGTTAGCACATAGCCACGACCTTTTGGTTTATCGGGTTGTGTATAAACTGCTACTACTTCATGTTTTGACTTGATTAAAACTTCAAGACATGGCACTGCAAAGTCTGGTGTTCCCATATAAACAATTCTCATTTAATTTTCACCTACTGCTTTTATTTCTTCTGGTGATACTTTCCTTATAACTTTGCTTAAAAATAATACTCCGTTTAGGTGGTCAATTTCATGACAAAATGCTCTTGCAAGTAACCCCTCGCCACTAACTGTAAATTCTTCGCCTTTTCTATCATAAGCTTTTACAGTTACTTTTAAAGGTCTTTTTGTTACTCCCCACTCCTGCGGGCAAGATAGACAACCCTCTATTTCCTCTTGAGTTCCGCTTTCTTCTATAATTTCAGGGTTAATAAGTTCTATAAGTCCTTCCCCTATATCAATTACTACTATTCTTCTTAAAATACCAATTTGAGGAGCCGCTAAACCTATACCGCCTGTTTCATATAAAGTGTCTATCATATCTTCAAGCATTATGTCTAATCTATTATTGAAAACCTCAACTTTCCTAGCTTTTTTACTAAGAATTGACTCTCCCTTTTTCACTACATTTCTAATCGCCATATAAAAAAACCTCCATTATAATATCGCATTTGGATTTATATCAGCATAAACAGTTATTTTTTTATTTTTATTATCTTTTGCAAACTCAACCAAAATTTTAGATATCATTTCTCTAAATCTTTTACTATTTTTAAATTTTAAAACTAATTTATATCTATATTTATTACTTACCTTTTTTACAACTGCAACTGATGGACCTAATACAGTTAAAGGAATTTCATTATACTCATTTTTTGCAATTTCACAAAGCAAATTTGTAAATCTTTTTGATGCTTCATAAGTGAATTTATCGTTATCGCTTATAAAAACAATCATGCAAATATCAGAAAATGGCGGATATAAAAGCATTTTTCTAATTACTATTTCGCTTTTGTAAAACTGCTCATAATCTTGAATAGTCGCAAGTCCAATTATAGGATTTTCTGGTACTGTAGTTTGTATTACTGCACTACCTTTATATTTTCCTCTACCGCTTCTACCTACTACTTGAGTTAGAAGTGAAAACGCCTTTTCATGGCATCTGTAGTCATCTGAAAAAAGCATTGTATCAGCATTTAAAACACCTACTAAAGTTACATTTGGGAAGTTTAACCCTTTTGCAACCATTTGAGTACCTATCATTATATTGTACTCACCGTTTTTAAATTTTCTAAACAATTTTTCATGCGACTGCTTCGCCATAGTTGTGTCGGCGTCAATTCTTAAAATTTTTGCACTAGGTAAAATTGTAGCTAAAGTCTGCTCAACTTTTTGAGTTCCTGCACCTCTAAAACTCAATTTATCACTACCACAATTGCTACACTCACCGCTAACACTTTGACTATATCCACAATAATGGCACATAAGCTTATTGTTAGCTGAATGAAATGTTAAAGAAATTGAACAGTTAGGACAATTTACCACTTGCTTACATTCTCTGCAAACTACAAACGTGTTATGACCACGCCTATTCATAAGTAAAATAGATTGCTTGCCACTTTCTATATTATCCTCTAAACATTTAACTAGCATACTGCTAAATTGCGTCATGTTTCCTTGCTCAAGTTCTATATTCATATCGGCAGTCATTACATCTGGCAATATTGAATTACCATATCTATTTTTTAAATAGTTTATAGAATACGTGCCGTTTTTCGCTTTATAAAAACTTTCAACACTTGGAGTGGCTGATGATAAAAGCAATAAACAATTATTTACAACGCACCTTAATTTTGCTACTTCCCTTGCGTGATACCTAGGTGTAGTTTCAGATTTATAAGTATGTTCGTGTTCTTCGTCCATAATTATAAGCCCTAAATTGCTAAATGGAGCAAAAACTGCACTTCTAGTTCCAATTGCAATTTTTGCCTGCCCGTTTTTAACTCTTTTCCACTCGTCTAGTCGCTCACCGTCTGACAAAGCACTATGAAAAATCGCAACATCTTCGCCATATCTTCTAGTAAATAAACTAATCATCTGTGTTGTAAGTGCAATTTCTGGTACCATTAAAATTATATTTTTTCCGTCTTCGTAAACTTTATCAATAAGTTTCATAAAAACTGAAGTCTTGCCAGAACCTGTTACACCATAAAGCAGCGATACATGAGGTTTTGGGCTAATATATAAATTTTTTAAATCTTCATAAGCTATATTTTGCTCACTTGTTAATGAAATTTGCTCTTTATTACTTTGATTACCTTTTATACTTTGAGGTATTCTTAAAA
>CAYJFG010000046.1:955-3170 GCA_964369305.1 uncultured Eubacteriales bacterium | reverse complement strand
CACAACTTATATATTCAATAATATTATTTTTAACTAAAGTATCACAAACTGACTTTGTTACATTTGAATAATAACAAACCTCTTTTAGAGATATCTCTCCATGAGTTTTTAAAACACTTATCACTTCTTGTTGTTTTGCTGTTATTTTTATATCTTTATCGTAATTTAACAATTTTACTATGATTAAAGTAGCGTCGTTAATTTTCCTTTTTGTGTGATAATCTTTTTTAATAGCATCAATATTTTCAAGAAATTTTAAATCTTTTTCAATACTCAAAAAATTAAATTCTTTTAAAATATTATTTTTTAACACTTTACTTTTTTGCTTTATATAATTTAACAATATATTTTGATTTTGATTGAGCTTGATATCTCCACTATAATTATCATTATACAAATATATTGTTTTTATATCGTAATTAATACCCACTGGTAACATTGCTTTTATTGCATCATATAAAGTGCAAAAATATCTATCTTTAATAAAATACGCCATTTTTACCATTTCTTTAGATAAAAACGGCTCTTTATCAAGAATTTCAATAACAGATTTATATTGATTTTCCTCAACGTCTTCAAAGCTACTACTCAGCACATACCCTTGTATAGTTCTGTTACCTCTTGAAAAAGGCACAAGCACCCTATACCCTGTAATGTCGTCTACAGCTATATTTTCATCAATAATATAACTGTATTCATTATCTATATGGTATATACTGTTTTGTGTAGCTACTTTTACTACTAGCCTATTAGTCATCAACTTCCGGCTCTAGTATACTGTATTTATGTGCTTTGAACTCATCAAGTGCCACTAAAACTGGCTTTTTTTCTTCGATTTTTCTATCTTCTTTTTTCTCTTCTGAACCCTCAACCACTTGTTGCTCCATTGAAATTTCTCTTGCTCTTTTTGCAACAGCTATTACAAGTGAATACCTCGTTTTCTTATTTTCTAACATTTCATCTACTGATGGTCTATACATTGAAAAACACTTCCTTTACAAATTTTTCTCTATTTTTAGCTTTATTTTTTTCAGCTTTTAAAATACTTATTACATCGTTTACACATTCATCTAACTCATCATTTATTACAATATAATCATAGTCAAGTGCTAAATCCATTTCAATATGTGCTTTATTTAGTCTTTTCTCTATTGTTTTTTCGTCTTCTGTATTTCTACCTACTAATCTATCTCTTAAAACTTCATAGTTTTTAGTAGTTAAAAATATGCTTATTGTGTCAGCGTATTTTTCTACAATTTGGTTTTTTCCGTCAACTTCAATTTCTAGTATTACATCATTACCTGCGTTTATATTATCCATTACATACTTTTTTGGTGTTCCATAATAATTTTCGCAATATGTTGTATATTCTAAAATCTCTCCATCGTCTATCATATTTTCAAATTCTTTTTTTTCTATAAAAAAGTAGTCTTTACCGTTTTGCTCGCCCACTCGTGGATTTCTTGTAGTTGCTGAAATTGATAAAACTACTTGTTCTTCTCTTTTAAACAATTCCTTTACTACAGTGCCTTTACCTGCACCACTAGGACCTGAAATTACTACTAGTAACCCTTTTTTTTCTTCCATTTTACTCTACTTCCTCCATATTTGCTTTGCCAAGTATACTTTCTGGCGTTTTGGAACATAAAATTATATGTTCACTATCCATTATAATTACAGACTTTGTCTTTCTGCCATACGTTGCATCTATTACATATCCTTGCTCTTTTGAGTCTTGTATCAAGCGTTTTATAGGCGCACTATCTTGAGATACTACTGCTATAATTCTACTAACTGACACCATATTTCCAAAACCTATATTAATAAATTTCATAATATTACCTCTTTATATTGTTATTACAATTTACTAAAATTATTCTATGTTTTGTACTTGCTCACGAATTTTTTCAAGCTCGGATTTAATTTCAACTATCATATGTGACACACTAGAGTTTTGAACTTTTGAGCCTATAGTGTTTGTTTCTCTGTTCATCTCTTGAAGTAAAAAGTCAATTTTTCTACCAATAGACTCTTTAGCTTCTAAAAACTTATACATCTGTTCAAAGTGACTTCTAAGTCTTACAGTTTCTTCATCTACAGCCATTTTATCTGCTATAATTGCAACTTCTGTAATAACTCTTTGCTCATCAATAGCTACATTTTTTAACGCTTCTTTGATTTTTTCTTCAAGTCTTAATCTATAATTTTTTACAGT
>CAYJFG010000046.1:0-945 GCA_964369305.1 uncultured Eubacteriales bacterium | reverse complement strand
TTAGTATATCGTCTTTCATACGCTTACCTTCTGTTAAACGCATATTTATAAAGCTTTCTAACGCTTCATCTAATACAGTAATAACTGCGTTTAAAACTTCTTGCTCATCTTCTGGTACTTTATTTACTGTATAAATATCTTGCAAACGCAAAGTTTTTGATATTGTAATATCGTTATCAATATCGAAATTATCTTCTATTTCTTTAAACGCATTTATATAAGCACTTAATAGCCCATGGTTTACTGTTACTACACTGCCACTTTCATCATTTGAAGAGATTGTAACAAATACATCAACTTTACCTCTTGACACTTTAGTTGATATATAAGACTTAACTTTCTCCTCTAAAAATGTATATCCTTTAGTACAACGATACGAAAATTCAAAAAACCTGTGATTTACAGATTTAATTTCAACTGTAATTTCTTTATTTCCAACAATTTTTGAGGACCTGCCAAAACCAGTCATGCTTTTAATCATCTTAAAACCTTCCATCATTTTAAAATTTTGTTACATTTAATATATTGTAACATTTTTACCATTAAAAAGCAAGATAAGAATGTGAGATTTTGCTAAAACTGTTAAATTATCGGCGTTTTGACTTAAAATATGCCTCTTTACATCTTGACACTTGCACGTTTTAAGCTTATAATGTAAGTCATGTTTTAAAACTTATGATTTAATAAATTTCAATAATATAAAGGTGGTATACTTAATGCAAAAGCAAGTATTATTAACACAATCAGGGTTAGCAAATTTAGAGGCGGAATTAGATGATTTAAAAACCGTTAAAAGAAAAGAGATTGCTGAAAAAATCAAAGTAGCATTATCTTTTGGTGACTTATCAGAGAATAGCGAATATGACGAAGCTAAAAACGACCAAGCTATGGTAGAAGCAAGAATTTCTACAATTGAGGCTATGCTTAAAAATGTAGTTCTTATTG
>CAYJFG010000045.1:0-16670 GCA_964369305.1 uncultured Eubacteriales bacterium | reverse complement strand
CGCATTGCGAATTATTTATTTGTTTTTTAATTACGAATTACGCATTACGAATTACGAATTAATTATGCATTACGAATTAAACAGATTTAGGTAAAAAAACATTAAAAGTAGTTCCTTGTTTAATTTCACTTTCTACAGTTAATTTACCTTTATGTAAATCTACAATTTTTTTAACAATAGAAAGTCCTAATCCGTTTCCGCTTGATTTTCTCGAACTATCCTCTTGATAAAATTTTTCAAAGATTTTATCTATATTTTCTTTTGATATCCCTTTTCCGTTATCTTTTATAGATACTACAATATTTTTTTCCGCTTCATAAAGGCAAACACATATTGTAGTATTATCATCAGTAAATTTTAGTGCGTTTCCAAAAATATTAAGCCAAACGTGCGACAATAGTTCTTTATTCCCTTTATATGTAATGCTTGCAAGTTCTATATCTAAATCAATATTCCTATGCACCCATTCTTTTTCAAATAATAAGATGATTTCCCTTAACTGCTCGTCAAGTTGGAAGTCTTCTTTTTTTATAGCCGTTTCTTGATTATCAAGTTTAGAAAGCAATAATATATTACCAGTCATTTTTGAAAGTCTTTTGCTATTTATTATTATATTTTGCGTATACTCCATTGTTTCTTCTTTTGTTAAATTTTCATTTTGAAGTAATGTTGCATATCCCTCAATTGCGGTAAGTGGCGTTTTAAACTCGTGCGATACATTTGTAATAAAGTCATTTCTCATAATATCTGTAGTTGCTAAATCTTTAGCCATTACATTAAAATTATGAGTTATGCTGTTTATTTCGTGTAGTCTACTTTTTTCTTTTAGCCTTATATTGTAGTTGCCGTTTGCAATTTCTTTTGTGGCGTCGTTTATTTCTTTAATAGAATTTAATGTTGATTTACTTAAATATTTTGTTAAAATATAACCGCAAGTAATACTTAAAAGAGATAACACAACTGGTCTTAAAATAGGGTGTATTGTAGATAAGAAATCGCTTGGTGATATTTTATCTAGTATAAACGCTGTAGGTGTAGTAAAAAATAGAACTAAAAATATTGAAAAGGAAAATATAGTAGTTAATCTAAAATTACGTTTTTTCATTTTTTTTCACCGCCTTATAGCCAAGCCCTCTTACTGTTGTAATCTCAAAATCGTTGTTGTTTTTGAATTTATTTCTAAGCCTGCTAATATGAACCTCTAAGGTATGATAGTCGGAGTCGTTATCTATACCCCATATTTTTTCCATAAGTTGTAGCCTTGTATAAACTTTATTTGGGTACGAGATTAACAAAAACAGTAAATTAAACTCCTTTTGTGGAAGTTCTATTGAAACATTATCTGTTACAACTTCTAAAGTTTCGCTATTAAACATAGTATTACCTATTGTAACAACATTTTCATTCGATATTTGACTACGGCGTAGTAACGCTTCTATTCTCCATATCATTTCGTTTAAATCAATAGGCTTTACCATGTAGTCGTCAACACCTAGAGAAAATCCTTTTTCTTTATCCTTAAAAGTTTCTTTTGCCGTTATCATTAATATAGGCATATTGTATTTAATAGCCCTTAATTCTTTTGTAAATTCAAATCCGTCCATATTTGGCATCATAACGTCGCATATTATCAAGTCAATGTGGGTATCCTCTAATATGTCAAAGGCGTTTAGTCCGTCGCTTGCTAAAAAAGTGTTATATCCTTTTTGGGTTATAACAGTGTTATATAATTTTTTTATTTGCTCGTCATCTTCTATAATCAATATATTTACCATATTATCACTCCTTTTTATTTTAATTATATCAGTTTTTAAAGAAAAATTCAAATTTAGTTGAGGTTTGGTTGAGAAACATATGGAATAATATAGTCATTAAATCAATGGAGGACATTTCATGTTACAAATTAGAAACATACATAAGGAATATACTGTAGGCTCGCTTTCGCAAATAGCGTTAAATGATGTAAGTTTAGATTTTAGAGATAACGACTTTGTATCTATACTAGGTCCTAGCGGTTCTGGTAAAACTACTCTACTTAATATCATCGGCGGTCTAGATAGATACGATAGTGGCGACTTAATTATCAACGGCGTATCTACTAAAAATTATAAAGACCGAGATTGGGACACATACCGAAACCATACAATAGGTTTTGTATTCCAAAGTTATAACTTAATTGCTCATCAATCTATATTATCAAACGTTGAACTTGCGTTGACTATTAGTGGCGTTTCAAAAGCTGAAAGAAAGAAAAGAGCAAAAAACGCACTTGAGGAAGTTGGACTAAAAGACCATATCCACAAAAAACCTAATCAACTTTCAGGCGGACAGATGCAAAGGGTTGCTATTGCTCGTGCTTTAGTAAATAATCCTGACATTTTACTAGCAGACGAACCTACTGGAGCATTAGACACTGAAACAAGTATACAGATTATGGAACTGCTTAAAAAAGTGGCAGAAAAAAAGCTTGTTGTAATGGTAACGCACAACCCAGAACTTGCACAAGAGTATTCAACACGTATTATTAAATTAAAAGACGGTAAAGTTACAGACGACAGCAATGAGTTTATAGCAAAAAAAGTTACAGCAGACGCTAGTGCAAGAAATGGCAAGAAGCAATCTAAAATGAAACTTTTAACTTCTCTATCTCTTAGTTTAAGCAACTTAAACACAAAGAAAAAACGAACACTTTTAACATCTTTTGCAGGTTCAATCGGTATTATTGGTATAGCACTTATTTTATCACTTTCAAACGGTGTAAATACTTATATAGAAACGCTACAGCGTGACACAATGTCAGCATATCCCCTTACAATTTCAGCCGAAAGTATGTCAATACCAATGGGTGGAATGAGTCCAATTACTCATAATAACAGCAAAACCGAAGTTGACAAAGACACAATTTATCCTGACTTTAAAGACTTAGAAACAGCTAGCAACTTATCAATTACTAATAATTTAACACCTTTTAAAGAGTATTTAAGCGACCCTGACAGCGAAATTCAACAATATATAGGCGAAAACGGTGTTTATTATTCATATGATACAAGTTTCTCAGTTTACTCATATGATAAAGACGATACTTTTATAAATACAGATACAGACCCGTCAGAACTTCTCGAAAACTCAAACCCAATGATTGGGTTTGGCGACCCTAGCAGCATGATGGCTATGATGGGCGGAAGCACTAGTAGTGGAGCTTCTAACTTTTCCGAAATGTACCCAGGAGCAAATGGCGAAATTTTAAACACAACAATCACAGATAATTACGCCTTAACTCACGGCAACTGGCCACAAGAATATAACGAAATAATACTTGTTACAGACGAAAACAATGCAATCCCTATTGATACTCTTTACCAACTAGGTTTTGTAACTGACGACGAATACGAAGAGTATGCACAGTTAATAGAAAATGACGAAGAAGTGCCAAACATTACATGGAATTACGAGGAAATGCTTAACAAAACCTTTTATCTACTCACAAATAGCGACAAATACGTAGAAAACGAAGACGGCACATTTACAGCTATTGAAGACGCACAGTTAATACAAAATGAAGATGTTATGGACAGAGCTGTTGAGCTTAAAGTAGTAGGTGTAGTTGCTCCAAAAGATGAGGCTACAAGTTCTACAATACAAAGTACTGTTGGCTACACATCATTATTAACAGATTATATTATAAAAACTAGCAACGAAAGCCCAGTTGTTGTAGCACAAGACAAAACACCAGAAGTAAACGTACTAACAGGTGTAGAGTTTGAGGCACAAAGTGATGCTGACAAAGCAGAAGATGTAGAGGCTTTTTTATCTGAATTAAGCGTTTCAGAAAAAGCAGATATGTATACACTGATAATGTATTATGCATCTCAAAACGAAACTGAAGAAAGCACAGAAGCTACACAGGCTACATCACCTACACAAATGCCACAAGGTCAAAGTGGCAGTACTGCTCAAGCAGACGACGAAACAATGGCTAAAATGCTAGATAGTTGGCTTGCAAATTCACCAGACGAGGAAATTTTACTAACACTTTACGACGAACTTCTCGGCGATGTTTCATATGCTGAAAATATAAAAGAATTTGGAAAAATAAGTTACGACTCTCCTACTTCAATAAACATCTATACAGACAGTTTTGAAGATAAAGAAGGTGTAACTGCAAGTATCGAAAACTACAATAACGAAGCAAGCGAAGAAAACAAAATCACATATGTTGACTATGTAGAATCTTTAATGTCATCAATGACAATTATGATAGATACAATTTCATACGTATTAATAGCATTTGTTGCAGTATCTCTTATAGTATCTTGTATAATGGTTGGTATTATAACACATATTTCAGTAATTGAAAGAACTAAAGAGATTGGCGTATTACGTGCATTAGGTGCATCAAAAAGAAATATTTCACAAGTGTTTAATGCAGAAACTTTAATAATTGGGCTTTGCTCAGGGCTTTTAGGTGTCGGATTAACCCTACTTATTAATATACCGCTCACAATGATAGTGCAAGCACTTATAGGTAGTAGTGGCGTTGCAGTTTCTTTACCAGTTGTTGCTATGTTAATCCTTGTTGGAATTAGCGTTTTAGTAACTATAGTTGGTGGTTTATTACCAGCTAAAAAAGCTGCACAAAAAGACCCTGTACTTGCTTTAAGAAGTGAATAGTTAATAAAATCACCATTCAAAAGACAAAAAACAGATAATAATATTTGTTTTTTGTCTTTTTTTATAAACTTAACTTTAAGTAAATTTTAAGTTAAGTAATTATAATGAAGTTGTAAAACTAATAAAGGAGCAAATACAATGGCAACGCAAACCGTTTTTAAAAGATATGAGTTGAAATATATCTTAACAAGAAACCAATATTTAAATTTAATTCAATATATGCAAGATTATATGGCTATAGATGAATACGGCAGACATAAAATTAGCAATATTTATTTTGACACTAGCGACTACAGAATTATAAGACATTCAATTGAAAAACCAAAGTATAAAGAAAAATTAAGACTTCGTCTATACGGTGAACCAAAAGAAGACAGCACAACTTTTATTGAACTTAAGAAAAAATATAACGGAGTTGTATATAAAAGAAGAGTGCCTGCAACTCAAAGTAAAGCTGTGTCGTATCTTTGCGACGGAAAAAGCCTTGGAAGCGATACTCAAATTGTAAAAGAGATAGACTATTTTATGCATAACTATGACCTTTTGCCAAAAGTTTATTTATCATACGAAAGAGAGGCGTTTTACTCTTTTTTTGACGAAAACTTTAGAATGACATTTGACTTTAACATTAAAATGCGTGATAAAAAAGTATCTCTATATAGCGACGAAAACGACAAAAAAGTATTATCCGACGACTTAGTACTGCTAGAAGTTAAAACTGTAAACGGCTTACCTTTTTGGTTTTTAGAGTTTTTAGGAGAAAACCATATCTATAAAACGTCGTTTTCTAAATATGGAACAGCGTACAACAAATATATTTTACCGAAATTTATGGAAAGTTTAAAGAGGTTTTAAAAAATGGATCAATTATTTAATGGAATTTTTAACGTAACATCAGCAACAAATATTACAATAACAGATTTTTTAATCTGTATGGCAACAGCTTTAATTTTAGGTGTATTTATGGCTAAAATTTATTTAATGAAAACTCAAAGTTCAAAAAGCTTTGTTGTAACACTTGCCGTACTACCGCTAGTTGTATCAATGGTTATCATAATGGTTAATGGAAATATTGGAGCTGGTATTGCAGTTGCTGGTGCATTTAGCCTTGTGCGTTTCCGTTCGGTTCCAGGCACTGCAAAAGAAATTGGAGCAATTTTTACTGCTATGTGTACAGGTCTAACTATTGGTATGGGCTATATTGGATATGCAGTTTTATTTGCTATTATCGCTTGTGCTTTTGCATTTATATTAAATTCAAGCAATTTTGGCAAACCTAAAAATAATAAAAGAACATTACATATCACAATACCTGAAAATTTGAATTATACAGACGTTTTCGACGATATATTCTCAAAATACACTAAAAACATCGAGTTAATATCTTCAAAAACCACAAATATGGGTAGCCTATTTAAATTAAGTTATGAAATGGAACTAAAGGAAGATTTAAACGAAAAAGATTTTATCGACGAACTTAGATGTCGTAACGGCAATTTAGAAATAATTATCACAAAACAAAGCATGATGATAAACGAACTTTAATAAAGAAAGGATAAGTTATTTATGAAAAAAATAATATTAGTACTTGCGTTAATGTCTTTGCTAACGCTTGCATCTTGCAGTGAAAATAGCAATACTGAACTTAACACAACTGAGCCTACCACACAAACAGACCCTCAAACAGAAACAACTCCAGAAAAAGAGAGCGAAGTTTTACAAGATAATACTTTAATAGATACAGACCCACAATATCCACAAAAAGACTTTTTAGACGACCTTACGGAAAATTCAACTATTACAAAAAGCAACAACGGCGAAATATTAATTACAAAAAGTGGCACATACACTTTTAGTGGCGACTATCAAAACACATCTATAATAGTTAATGTAGATAAAGATGCCGACGACGGAGTAGTCTATTTAGTTTTAGACAACGCAACTATCTCTTCTAATACTTCTACTCCAATAAATATTATAGAGGCTAAAGACGTAGTAATTTATGTAAAAGACAAAACTGAGAATAGTATTACACAAGGCAACATCTCTACAAATGATGTAGATTTCCCAAACAGTGCAATTTATTCAAAAGCAGATACTGCAATTGTTGGTAGTGGTACTTTAAATGTAACAACAACTTACAAAGATGGAATTAACAGCCGTGACGACCTTATAATAGAAGATGTAACACTTACTGTAAATGCAAGTTCAGATGGTATAATTGGCAAAGATTTACTAGCTTTTGACAATGCACATATTACTGTTATAGCCGAAAAGGACGGTTTAAAATCATCAAATGATGAAGAAGCAGACAAGGGAAATTTAATAATTAATAGTGGCACTTTTGATATTAGTGCAGAAAATGACGGTATAAACTGTGCTAATGTATTAAAAATAAACGATGGAACTTTTAGAGTTATCTCTGGCGGCGGATATACACAAGTGCTATCAACACCTTCAAGCGGTGCGGTAGGACAAGATATGTCTACTCCTCCACCACCAATGAATGGCCACGAAGAAGAAAGCACCGACGTTTCAGTGGAAAGTAAAAAAGGTATAAAGGCTACTAATTTAGTTCTTATTAACGGTGGTGTATTTGAGCTTTCTTGCTATGAAGACGCTATACATTCAAATGATAATGTCAATATCACAAACGGAGATTTTAAAATATTGTCTGGCGACGATGCTATACACGCCGATAATGTTTTAGATATTTCAGACGGTAATTTTGTAGTTGTAAATTGTTTTGAAGCATTAGAGGGTACAAGCGTGTTAGTTTCAGGTGGCGACTTTGATTTAATTGCCGTTGACGATGGTATTAACTGTGGCGATACTAACGGTGGTATAACTATATCTGGCGGAAATATCTATATTAATTTTGGGTATGGCGGAGATGGTATCGATTCAAACGGCGATTTTACACAAACAGGTGGCGATGTTGTAATTACTTGCGACTATCCAACAGACGATAGAAACGCACCACTTGACGCCGAAGGAACAATAACATTATCTGGCGGAACAATGACAGACGGCGACGGCAACGACATTGAAATAGTATCACAATCACAAATGCAACCAGGACAAAGACCTCCACGATAAGATAGTGAATAGTGAATAGTGAATAGCGAAGAGTGAATAGTGAATAGTGAAGAGTGAAGAGTGAATGTTAAAATCCTTATGGATTTTTTAATTTATAAAAGACATAAAAGATTTTTTTGTTATAAATTAATAAGTTTTGTTCTAGACACTGGTATCTAGCATCTGGTATATATTACCTATTTTGTCTTTTAATTATACATCTTAAAATATAAAGTGAAAACTGTAGCACAATGACTTGCTCTTGCCGTTAATAACACATAAAATATTAATGTTTTGTGTGGTTCTAAGTTTGTATTTTGCAAATATACCCACGGGCGGATATGGAAATCCGCCCCTACAAATAGATTGTGCCTCGTTTAAATTTTCACGTTTATTATTAATTATGAAATTAAAATTAAAAAACAACAAATTTCTACTTTAAAACCTTAAGTTCGTGACATTTGGTTCTACTCTTGCCGTTGGAATTAGTGAAAAATGAATAGCGAATAGTGAATGTTAAAATCCTAACGGATTTTTTATTTATAGGGGGCGTTTTTATACTGTATCTGTTTTTCTCTTTTTATTAAAAATTGCCAATGAAAAAAACACAAAACTTTACGTTATTGTCTTTTAATTACGCATTACGCATTACGAATTGTGAATTATGCATTACAAATTATGAATTAACGATAAAAAAAGGTAGCCTAAACTTAAATGTATAGGTTACCTTTTATTTTATGTATTAAAATTAGTCTTCTTGTGTTTCGTCAGAAGTTGTTTCGTCTTCTGTTTCTTCTTTAACTTTTTTTAATGTTCTATTAGGCATAGCTTTTTGTGTGTCGTATCTTGCCATATATCTTCTAATCAATTCTGCTCGAGCCTCTTGCTCTTTTTTACTTTCTATATTAACTATAACTGCACAAAGTGACATAATAGCAATAATAGCAAGTATTATAATAAAGAAAGCATTACTATCTATTGTATGGTCTGAAACATATGGTATTGGCTCGAATATATGAGGAGATGTACCTGATACTAACGCAGTTTCAACAGATGTTTTGATAAGCGTATTTTGTGCGCTTTTTGCAAACGAATGTTGTCCAAGTTCTTGGAATACTTGTTTTTCAAGTGCATTTGTAAATTCTGAGTCTACTATACCTGTAACTTCTAAAGCAAAGTTTGTTTGTGCAACTTTTACAGCTTCTACAGTTTTAGGGTCTAGCTCACCTGTAAGATCGCTTTCAGCTAAATATTTTAAAGTAAATAACGCTGTTTGAAGTCTTTCAATTGTGTAACCACTTGCATTAAGTTTTAATGTTTCATATTGCTTTCTAGTAACTGCAGCTTCGCTCATTAATACTGCAAGCTCTTCGTCTGTGATTGTTCCTTTTGGTTGAAGTTCTGATGCTTCAAAGTAGTCTTTCAATGCATCTTCTGTTACTTCATCAAACTTGCTTGAGATATCTCCATTATAAAAGCCTAATTCTTTTAATCTTCTTTGTAAGTCTGCAACGCTGTCACCTTGACCGCCTAACTCTAAAATATCTTTTGGAGCTTCAGTTACCTTTTCTGTAGGAGCTTCTGTAGGAGCTTCTGTAGCTGGTTCTTTTTCAACATTTTTAGTTGCATCATCTTCGTAAATTGCATTAAGAGTTTCAGTACCTGCTATTCCGTCATCTTCTAGTCCCTCAGCTTTTTGGAACATTTGGACAGCTGTTCTAGTTTTTGCATCGAAATAACCTGAAATTTCGCCATTATAATAGTTTAACTCAGCTAAACGTTCTTGTAGTTTTAAAACTTGAGAACCCTCAGAACCTTTTTTTAGTACACTGTTAGATGTATCTTCTTTTGTTGAGTTGCTTGTATTTTCGCTTGCTGTTGAATAAGCAGTAGCCTTAAATTCGTCTTCTGGTGGCATTTTATCTGATGAACCATCTTTTGCAAATGTATATTTTACACCGTCAAGTGTTCTTGATGCATTTGTTAAGTATTCGCCGTCTTGATAGTAATAAGCATCGCCATTGAACATAACCCAACCATTTGTAGGGTAGCTAACGCCTGCTATTTTAAACCATCTATCCCATCCATAATCACTTAAAGAAGAATAGCACATATCGTAATATGAATTTCTTGAGTCAACCGCCATGTAGTTACCTACATATACTCCAACGTGACCTGGTGAATAAAGACCTAATCCATGAATATTTGGAACACCTTGAGAAACATAACCTGTTTCTGGTGAAGATGACATCATGTCAAACCTATTACCACCAACACCATTGTATGTATAAATTAATCCTGAACAGTCAACCCCACCTGGAGATGAACCTCCCCATACGTAAGACCAACCAGAATAATATGCATTCAAACTATGTGCAGCCATTCCAACCCCTGTAGATGACGCTGCCGACACTTGAACTGTTCCCACTAACATAAATGCAAACATCATACAAGCAACAAGGAAAATTGCTATTGCTCTTTTTGCTGTTTTTTGCATTTCCAAAACCTCCATTTTTACGTTAAAAAACTCTAAATTTTCTTTTAATGTCTTATATAAAAATTAAATATTTTTTATCTTTATAACAATGTTATTACAAAGTGTAACAACTCTGTTACATTTTAGCATGGTTTCTGTAATAAATCAAGCTTTTTTTCAAATTCGAGCAAGATTACTATAATTTTAATGCTAAATTTCGATTTTATGTACATTTTTACACCCAATTTTAAGCAAATAAAAAATAATGAGGCAGAGTCTTAAACCCTACCTCATCACTCATGTAAAATTTAGCAACCGCAACCACAATTGTTTGATCTACCGCAACAACCGTCATTATTGCAAACTACTAGGATAATAACTAAAAGAATTACCCAATAACAACTATTACCACCGAATAAACTATTACACATTAGCGTTTCCTCCTTTCAAGCGTTACATTACATTATATTAAAATAAATAAAATGTGTTACTTGTTTTTTGAAAACTTCTAATTTTTATAATTTGTACTCCAATTGACAATCAAGTGGTTCACTTTCATATATAAACTTTATTATCTCTAAAGCTTTAACACAACCCATTTTTTTATAAAAAGCTTGCGACTTTACACATGGGTGAGAACCTATATATAGTTTAGTTGCTCCCATCATTTTGGCGTCTTCACACGTTAGCTTAAACAGTTTCTCACCAATACCCATATTCCTATAAGGCTTTGATATATGCATCATATCTAAATTTCTATAATTTCCGTTTTTCCCAATAAGGTCACTCCAAAGTGTTGTAAATCCTATAATTTCACTATTTTTAATAGCAACATTGACTACACCTTTTTTCTCAATGCACCACTTAAAGTTCTCTATTATTTGCGTTTTTTTGCTTTCGTCCCAATCATCAATAAAATGTACATCTTTAATTATCCATTCGCCGTCTTCAAGGCACCATGCTTTTTTTGTTTCTTGATACATTATATAAGATTTTAAAATAACCTCTTTACAGTCCTCTACCTTTAGTTTTTTATATATGATTTCTTCTTTTGAGTTTTCATATAAAAAACAGTCTTTTGTATGGTCATTAACAATCCCAGTAGCTTGCAAAAATGAATATATTGTAGTTGAACCTACAAATTTAAATCCCAATTTTTTTAAATCTTTACTTATTTTATCTGAAAGAGGTGTAGTAGCTGGCAACTTACTAATATTATCATATCTACCTATTATAGGCGTGTTATCTACATAGCTCCAAATAAATTTATCAAACGAGCCGTATTTATTTTGTATTTCTAAAAACCTATTTGCGTTGTTTATTGTCGCAACTATTTTTCCTCTATGCCTTACTATTTTTTCATTTTGCAAAAGCTCTTCTATCTTCTTTTCATTATATATAGAAACGACTTTTGGGTTGAAGTTGTCAAAAGCTATTCTGAACGCTTCTCTTTTCTTTAATATTGTTATCCATGATAGCCCTGCCTGAAACGCTTCTAAAGATAACATTTCAAATAGCATACGGTCGTCGTGCATAGGTCTTCCCCATTCATTGTCGTGATAATCTATATATATCTTACTGTCGTCGAGCCATTCACACCTAATTTTATTATCCATAATCTTACACCCCTCTATTTATTTTATTAGAATAATTCATTTTTTAATTTGTAATTCGTAATGCGTAATTCGTAATGCGTAATTCGTAATTCGTAATTAAAAGACAATAACGTAAATTTTTGTGCTTTTTTCATTTAACAGAAACAGCAAACTCCCTTTTAAAATTAAAAATCCGTAAGGATTTTCACATTCACTATTCACTTTTCACTATTCACTTTTCACTATTCACTATTCACTATTCTCTATTTACTATTTACTATTTACTATTTACTATTTACTATTTACTCTTATCTTAATTAAATTTAAAATTTAATCAAATGCAAAACAACCTCCATTTTCACAGAGGTTGTTTTTATATTTAAAGATAATCTTTAAATTAAAATTTAAGCATATTGTCCTATTGGATATGATGTTGCATAGTTACCAATATATTTTTGAATTTCTAAAGCATCTTGAACATTTACTGTATTTGATGAGTTTACATCAGCAGCACTGAACTTGTCGCCTGTTAATTCATTAATAGCTGAAATGTGTTTTTGAATATCTAAAACATCTTGAACATTTACTTTACCATCGCCATTAGCATCGCCTACCATGTAATCATCTGCTGGAGGAGGTGTTGTTTCTTCTGGCTCTGTTTCTTCTGGAGTTGTTTCTGTTGGTTTAGTTGTTGAAGAAGTGTAAACATCCCATGCGTTACCAGCAGAAAACTTCATTGTGTTGCCCTCTAAAGCAAGTCCTGGTTCTTTATCTGCTGGGTATCTGTTTGTTGTAGCAGTTTCGCCCTCTGTAAATACTACATAACCATTTTCAAAACCTTCTGGTACGTCTGTTACATAGAAACCAGTTTCGCTATCAAGTGTCATTTGAACGCCTGGCCATGGAGCATTAGCTGGCGTTGTATCAGGCTGTGACATATCTCCTGTAGCTAAGTCATCAGTAGCTGATGTTTCCATAGCTGATGCATCCCATGCTGTACCATTGTATTTACCATCTGTTTGGCTACCGTCTAGATAGTAACCTACAACACCACTTAATGGTAGGTCAACTGTTTGAGCTGAGCCATTGTTGAATATAACGTGTGTTGCACCTGATGGAATATCAATTTGCATATTGTTTTGCTCGTATGTTGTCATTGGGCTACCTGGCCACTCTGCTCCTACTGTTCCGCCTGTACCGAAGAAGTAAGCATTTACGTTACCCCAATTCATACTATCTGTAAATTTAATTGTTGTGCCTGGATCTGTTGGGTCTGTTGGATCTGGGTCTGTACCGCCGCCACCGTCTACATCATTATAGATATAGCAGTAAACTGTACTCCAGTTGTATGAAGAGTTATCAAAGTATACTCTTTGAACTTGGCTTGGATCTACTTTTGTGTATTTGTATGTTTTTGATGGTTCTGCATCTGTTCCTGTAGCTTTAACTTCTAAAGTAGTAACTGTACCGAACGCTTTACCAGAACCTACTGTAATTTTTTGTCCGTTTGTGAAACTTTGGAATGAACCGCCGTCAATTGAGTATTGACCAGAAGTTGCATTTGAAAGACTTAATGTTACTTGTAATGAATCTGTTTTGTATGAAGATGTACCTGGTGTTGCTGATGCTGATGGACCTACTGGAACGATAGGTTGAGCATCATAAACAACAGCTATACCTGTTGAACCGATTTGTCCGCTGATGTTGCCACCAGAAACTGTGAATGTTGCACCTGTAATTTCATCTTTATATGTGCCGTCTTTCATTCTGTTCATTTTCATGTTTACAGAAGTTGAACCGCCACCGCCTACATTTGTTAGAACAACACCTGTTGTTCCACGTTCTACAGCTACTATTGAACCGTTAGAAGAAACGTAGTCTGTTTGACCTGCGAATGCATTGTTGAAGTGGTTAATAGCTGCCACTTCTGGATTTGCCCAACCATTAACTGCAGCACTACCCATAGCGTCGCCATAGTTATTTGGACGAGCAAAGTACATACCACATGATTGTCTTGTACCAACTATAGCCCATGTTCTGTTTAAGTCTTGAGTTGAAACCCAACGTGATTCACCTGCGTTTGCATATGTATCATGCGATTCATTCCATACTACTGCTTTGTTAGCAGCAACTGAAGCATCACTGTAAGAGAAGTCCGATCTTTTAGCACCATTTGCATTACGGCTTTGCACGTTATGTCTAATGTCATTACCAACGCCGTTTAAAGTAACGCTCATGTATTGTGTATATTGGTCTGTAACATATTGACCACCAGCTGTTTTGTCTAAAACTTCACCATAGTGGTATAAGTCAATCCCTTTACTAGAAGCGTGTGAATTTGCTGAGTTTATAACTGTTGGCCAGAAGTTACTGCCGTGGTTACCATCGTTTGGAACTTCGATATGTTTTGCACCGTCATAACGGAAACCGTCTGCACCAGCATCAATACATTCATTTAAGAAAGCTTTTGCTTTATTTTGAACTATTGAATTAGCTGTGTTTAAATCTGGAAGACCGCCCATACAAAGTTGTGTGATTTCCCAACGGTTATTGTAATCGCCTGTATCTCTTGTTACATCATGCCAACATGAGCTATTGTTTTTTAATTCTGGATCAACCGCACTTGAAATGTCATTACCTGATTGATTGCCTGTGTGGTTTAAAACTGCGTCAACGATAACTTTAATACCGTATTTTTCAGCTTCTGCACACATTTTTTCAAAATCAGATTTGTTACCTAAGGCACTACTTCCTGTGTTATCAATGTGGAACCATGCTGGTTGATATAATACCCACCAGTTAGTTTGCATTGCTCTGCCAGTAGTACCTTCTTTTGCTTGTTGGATAGGTGATGTTTGTATTGCTGTAAACCCTTGTTCAGCAATTTTTTGCATATTTTTAGTAGCGTTGTTGAAAGACCAGTTCCAAATTTGTAGAATTTGTCCGTCTTGCACATCGTCAGCTAGACCATAGTCTGCTGCTACTTCTTGAGTATCTGTATCTGCCGCATAAACAACAGTTACTGGTATAACTATTGCTGATAAAAGCATACATAACATCAAGATAATGCCTAGTGTTCTTTTTGCCATTGTTTGTTTCCTCCATTTTTTCTTTTTTTTCTTTTTTTTAAAGATACTTATATCCTCATTATGAATAATAACATAATTATACTTTAAATAGCTATGGACTTTTTTTCCAAAGTTTCCAATCTTTTTTGTGCAAAATGACGAAATATAAAATGTTTTACCTTTTTACTTTTAGACTCTTTCTTATTTTTATTGCAATTATATATTATAAATAACTTTATATAGTTTATTTTATATAAAATTTACATTTAAAATTTATAGTATTTTCATAAAAAACAACAAATCTATTTGTTTTTTCATCTAAAATTATAAGTTAGTTAAATATGCACAATTTACTTTTCTGTTCTTTATGCAAAATGCACATACATTCAATTCATCTTAAATGTATGTGCATAAAAAATCATTATTTTTAATCTTTTAAAAGTTCATCAGCTAAAATATTCATTTGTTCTAAATTAGCAGTTTTCAAAGAAGATTTTATTGTAATAGTTGGTTCAATCTCTTTTATATTTTTCATTCCAGATACAATCTCTTTCATAAACTTACCTGAAACTACCGCCCACGAGCCATTTTCAATATATGCTACTGTTCTATTTTGGAAGTTTTTAGATTTTAAATGATGTAAAAAGCTTTCCATACCACCAAAAAGTCCGTTTTCATAAGTAACACTTGCCAAAACTAGTTTATTATATCTAAATGCATCTTCTGTAGCCTCTGCCATATCATCACGTGTAAGGTCAAAAATTGAAACTTTTGTTGCTCCTTTTTCTTTTAGAATTTCAGCAAACTTCTCACAAGCTTTAAGTGTGTTCCCATGAATTGAACCACATACAATTACTATTCCCTCGTCTTCAGGCTTGTAACTGCTCCATATATCATACTTATTTATATAATACCCTAAATCTTCTTTTAAAATTGGTCCGTGTAATGGGCAAATTGTTTTGATATCTAGGTTGCTTGCTTTTTTTAATAGCTGTTGTACTTGAACGCCATATTTGCCTACTATATTAATGTAATATCTTCTTGCTTCACAAGTCCACGCTTCGTCTGTATCTAGTGTGCCAAATTTGCCAAAAGCATCTGCTGAAAATAGTACTTTTTCGCTACTTTCGTAAGATACCATAACTTCTGGCCAATGAACCATAGGTGCCATTATAAACTTTAGAGTGTGTTTTCCTAAATTTAATGTGCTACCCTCTTTTACAAGTACTTTTATTTCTTCTTTTATTGGCTGTTCAAAAAACTGATTTATAAATACAAATGTTTTTTGATTTCCAACAATTTTTATATCTGGATAATGTTCTAAAATTATTTTTATACTTCCCGCATGATCAGGTTCAACGTGATGAACTACTAAATAGTCTGGTGTTTTATCCCCTAAAACCTCTTTTATGTTTGCAAACCATTCATCTGTTTTGCGTGGGTCTACAGTATCCATAATAGCAATTTTTTCATCTAATATGATGTAAGAGTTATACGAAACTCCATTTGGCACAATATATTGACCCTCGAATAAGTCTAAGTCTTTATCATCAGCACCTACATATATAATATCGTTTGTAATTTTAGTATCTTTCATAAGCAACGTCCTTTCAAAAATAATATAACCGTTTATTGGATATATTATACATTAAATCAAAATTAAAAACAAGTAAAGAATTACGCATTAAAAATTGTAGGGCAAGGGTTCTACTCTTGCCGTTGGGTTTAGTGAACAGTGAATAGTGAATAGTGAATAGTGAATAGTGAATAGTGAATAGTGAA
>CAYJFG010000044.1:3599-16780 GCA_964369305.1 uncultured Eubacteriales bacterium | reverse complement strand
TATCTTTCAAGTTTATGGTCCATATTAACTTTGCCAAAGTCGTAATTATATTTTTCGGCTTTGGCACTATTTATAACAAAAACAACCATAGAGTTATAACGTGCGTGGTCTTTAATACAAAAGTCAAAAATAGGGTTGTTTTTTGCTTTTATATCATCAATTGATACTTCTAAAACGTTACCTGTAAACGCATAAAAAAGCCAGGAGCAAAAACAGGTGAGCCGTCCTCTTTATGCTCAATTGCAGTGTTTTGGTAAATTCCACAAATAGAAACTTTACCACTGGATTTTAGTTGCTTGTAAAATGGTTTTGTGTTCATAGTCATAAAGTAAATGCCGTCGTCGTCAAACCCACGTAAATGAGCTATTCGAGTTTCAGGCGAGCCGTTTTCGTCAACAGTTGCAAAAGTGAGCCAGCCTAGTTTGTCAAATTCGTTATAAATTTCTTTAATAGTCATTTTAGTTACTCCTTTATTTTTGGTTTTGGTTGTATTTATTTATGATATATTTTGCGGTTTCTTCTATAATGTCAAAATTAAACATCTCTTTGTTGTCTTGTGAAGCGTTAGAAACAGAATTAACGTCAATTATGTAAAATCCGCTACTATTTTCTACAATATCCATACTGCCACATTCAATACTTAAAAGTTCCATTGCTTTTAAAGCGGTGTCTTTTATTAAGGTGTTACAATCGTTATAAGTAGTATATGTTGAACCTAAATTGTAAGCAGAAAGTCCGTTTGCAACAACACTTCTTTTTAAAATCAATTTACAATTGCCGTCTATAACTTCAATACGAGTTATGTAATTATATTCAGGGTTGATATAATCTTGCACAATATAGTCAACGTTTGGTGCGTATTGAATTTTTTGAGGTATTTCTTCCTTATTATGAATTATAAAAGTAGCGTTAGTTCTTCCACCGCAGTTAGGTTTTATAATGCAAGGGAAATTTAAGTTATCTATAAAAAACAAATCATCTTTACTAAAAACTCCATATACATGGGGAACACGTATATTATTAACTTTTAATAGTTGTGTTGATAGCGATTTATCAATCTCGTAAAAATGAGCAGTTGTAGGGTTTACCATAGGTATATTCTCTTTATTTAAAAACTTAATTATTTTATCCATTTGTGCAAGCGATTTTTGATGACCTCTAAAAACAGCACTTGCAAAAATGCGACTAACAATTAACTTATAGTTTCTTAGATTTTCTAAAACTATATCTTCTTCTAAATATATTAAATCGGCTTTTACACCTAGTTTTTCAATTTCTTTTTGCATTTGGTAGCTTGACCACTCAAGTGATTCGTATAAAATAGCTATTGACATTTTGCGTTATACCTTCCATTGTAATAATTTTGATAAAAATGTTTGTAATTCTTTTGTTTGTGGGTTTTTAAAAACTTCGTTGCTGTTTCCATATTCTAAAATGTTTCCGCCGTCCATAAATGCTACTTTTTCGCAGGAGTGAAGTGCAAAACCCATTTCATGTGTAGCTATTATAAAGGACAAATTTTCGTCTTTAAGCTCACTTATCATAGTTAATACTTCTGATGTGTATTCAGGGTCTAGTGCAGATGTAGGCTCGTCTAAAAATAAAATTTTAGGTTTTGGAGCAACGGCACGTGCTATTGATATACGTTGTCTTTGACCGCCTGAAAGAGCGAAAGGCTTTTTATCGGCTTCATGATCAAGTCCGAAGCGTTTTAATAGGGAATAGGCTATTTCTAAAGCGTCATCTTTTGAATAATTATGGACTTTTATAAGCGGTAAAGTAATATTTTCTAATGCACTTAGATGAGAGAATAGACCGCCTTGTTGAAATACAAAACCAATTTTACGCCTATATTCAGCTGTTTCCATAACTTCCATATCATCTATGATAGCACTGCCTGAAGTTTTAGGTTCAAGCCCTCCTAAAATTCTAAGCAATGTAGATTTTCCGCAACCAGAACGCCCAATTAAGGCTATAGTATTTATATTATCATCTTTTAAATTTAAGTTTTTTAGTACGTCGCTATTATATGTTTTGCTTAAATTTTCAATATTAATTTTCATATACAAACTTCCTTTCCATCCACTTACTAAATAGATTTATAGGTAGAGTTAATGCTAAATATAAAAGACCTAAAATAAAATACGCCTCAAATAGTCGGTGGTTAATAGATGTAATTTCCCTTACTGTTTGAGTAAGTTCAATTAGTGATATTATAGAAAGTAAGGACGAGTCTTTTATAATAGATGCAAATTGTCCTGAAAGTGCTGGTAAAGTTCTTGTAATAAGTTGTGGTAAAATTATATATCTTAAAGTTTGACTATTTGTAAAACCAACTGCTTTTGCAGAGTCTAGTTGTGTTTTGTCGATAGAAGATAGGCTACCTCTTATAATTTCGCTAATATATGCACCCTCGAATACAGATAATATTATAACACCGCTTAAAAATCTATCTTCTAAACCGAAAGCAGTGCCAACGATATAGAAAAACAAGTAAATTTGAACTATTAAAGGTGTGCCACGAATAACTGACACATATAATTTTGCTAAATATTGTAATATTAATATCTTGCTTGAATGTAAAAAAGCACTTAAAATACCTATTAGCAAGCTTAAAACTAAGCTTGCTAAACTGATATATAATGTCATTAAAAAGCCGTCAATCATACGTACTCTATATTGATACATAAATGAAAAATCAAACACTATACCAACACGAGATAATGCAAACCAAAATATGCTTACAAGTATAATTGCAAGCAATATTATATTAAATGAGGCTTTAAAAGGTGAGATTTTTTTAGGACCTTGTGTAAATATGTTCATTAGTCTAAATCAAAGAACCATTTAAAGTTAAGCTCTTCAAATGCCTCTTTCTCCTCGCTTAAATGTGTTTGAGAAACTTCGTCAAATCCGCCACTTTCGTTAAACTCTTTGATAAAATCGTTTAATTGATTAAGTAGTTCTGTATTACCTTTTTTTACAGCGATACCCCAATTCTCAACGTCTTGAAATGGGATATATATTGCTTTTGTTGTATCTGGGTTAGCTTGATTGTTACGGTAAATTGTCAATTGGTCGTATAAAAATGCATCTGCTTTACCTTGAGAAACTTCTGTTACACAAGCACTTTCATCTGCAAAAGTATTTATTGTTGCGTTTGTAAAATGCTCTTGAGCGTATATATGACCAGTTGAGCCTGTTTTAACTGCAATTATCATGCCGTCTTGGTTTAAGTCTTCAGCGTCCTCAATAGCTGAATTACTATTTGCTAAAATTGCAAGCATAGCATTTGCGTATGGGTCTGAAAAATCAATAGTTTCTTTTCTTTCTTCTGTTATAGTCATTGAAGATATAATAATATCTATTTTATCAGTTTGTAAAGATGGGATAAGTCCGTCCCATGCAGTGTTTACAATTTCAATTTCTTTTCCAACAGACTCGCCAAAAGCCTTGATAATGTCAACGCTTACGCCCATAGGGTCGCCATTGTCGTCTTTAGTTTCAAAAGGTGGATATGCAAGCTCCATACCTACTACTAATTTGTTTTTGTCTTCTGATGAGGTAGGGCTACAACCTGTAAGAATTAAAGTGAATGTTAAAATAATGCAAAGCGTTAAAGCTAAAATCTTTTTCATAAAATAAACCTCCGTAATTTTTTGTTTTTTCTTGTAAAATTTAACTTCTTGTGTTATTATAATATTATGAGAAATAAAAGTCAAGTACGATTTTTTTTGATACTAGTATCAAAAAAGATACTAAAGGAGAATTGCTATGTCTAAAAATGATTTATTCGGAATTTGCCCATACGTTACTGTTCAAAAATTATTATCAGCTAAATGGTCAATATATATTCTTTATGTATTATCTCAAAAAACTGTTAGATTTAATGAACTTTTAAGGCTTATGCCTGAGGAAATGACGCACACAACACTTTCACGCCAATTAAAATTGTTAGAGAGTGAAAGACTTGTAAAGCGTACAGAATATAGAACAATACCACCAAAAGTTGAATATGAACTTAGTGATATGGGAATTAAATTTTTACCAGTGCTTTCATCTCTTGAAAAATTTGGAAATGACTATATTGAGTTTTTGAAAAACAATGAATAATTAAAACTGTAGGGCAAGGGTTCTACTCTTGCCGTTGGAATTAGTGAATAGTGAATAGTGAATAGTGAATGTTAAAATCCTTTCGGACGTTGTTTAATTCGTAATGCGTAATTAAAAGACAATAATATAAAACTTTTGTCTTTTCTGGCAACTGGACACTGGCATCTGGTATCTAATCACTATTTCTTATTTTAAAAAATGAGCCGACAAACGCATCGGCTCATTTTTTTATATATTTTTTTCGTTATTAGTTATACTATAGCATAATGTCATAATACTATCGGACATATGAACATTTTCAACAACTGCATCTTTATAAGTAGACGCAATATCAAAATGGCTAAAGTTCCAAAAGTTTTTAATACCACTTTCATATAAAGTTTTAACAATAGGTTCTACAGCTTCACGAGGCACGCATAAAATTGCAACGCTTGGATTGTTTTCCTTGCAAAAACTTTCGAGTGTGTCAACGTTCATAACTGTAATATTGTTAATAACTGTATCGATGTAAGCTTTGTTTTTATCAAAAATACCAATAAGCTCAAACCCTCTTTTTTCAAAAGCGGTATGTGTAGCTACGGCACGACCTAAATTTCCCACGCCAATAAGGATAGCTTTATATTTATTGCTAATCCCTAAAATTTCCGTTATCTCTTTGTGGAGTTGGTCAACTACATAGCCGTACCCTTGTTGCCCAAATCCGCCAAAACAGTTAAAATCTTGTCTAATTTGAGAGGCTGTTAAGTTCATAATTTCTGAAAGTGTCTTTGAAGAAACACGCTCAACACCAATTTCTTTTAATTCAGACAAAAATCTATAGTAACGTGGTAAACGTCTAATTACAGACATAGAAATATTTTTTTGCTTTGACATTTCAAAATACCACCATTTTATTCAATTAAAGCATTTTTACTAAACGCTTATTAACTTCAATCAAGAATTCTTCTGTATTTACTTTTGTTTTTTCTTCTAAAGTAGAAAGCATATATAAATCGCCTGTCATAACGCCCTCTTCAATAGTGTTAATTGTAGCTTGCTCAAGTTTGTCAGCAAAAGCACAAAGCTCAGGAGTACCGTCAAGCTCGCCTCTTTTTCTTAAAGCACCAGTCCATGCAAATAAAGTTGCAACGCTGTTTGTTGAAGTTTGCTCGCCTTTTAAATGTTTGTAGTAATGTCTTTGTACAGTGCCGTGAGCAGCTTCGTACTCGTAAATTCCGTCTGGAGAAACTAGTACGCTTGTCATCATAGCAAGGCTACCAAAAGCAGTTGCTATCATATCTGACATAACGTCGCCATCATAGTTTTTACAAGCCCAAATGTAACCGCCGTCAGAACGGATTACTCTTGCAACTGCGTCATCTATTAAAGTATAGAAATATTCAATACCAGCTTTTTCAAATTTCTCTTTATAATCAGCTTCGAAAACATCGTTGAATATATCTTTAAATGTGTGGTCGTATTTTTTGCTGATTGTATCTTTTGTTGAGAACCATACATCTTGTTTTGTGTCAAGTGCATAGTTAAAGCATGAACGTGCAAAACTTTCGATACTTTCATCTAAGTTATGCATACCTTGAGAAATACCGTTGCCTTTAAATTCATGTATTAAGTGTCTTTCTTCTTGACCATTAGCATTTGTGATGCAAAGTTCAGCTTTTGAACCACCCTCAACGATACATTCTGTATTTTTGTAAACGTCACCATAAGCATGACGAGCAATACAAATTGGTTTTGTCCATGTTGGGATATATGGAGTAATACCTTTTACAACAATTGGGGCTCTAAATACTGTACCATCTAATATAGCACGGATTGTGCCGTTTGGAGATTTCCACATCTCTTTTAAATTGTATTCAGGCATACGCTCAGCGTTTGGAGTGATAGTAGCACATTTAACAGCAACGCCGTATTTTTTTGTAGCTTCCGCACTGTCGAAAGTTACTTTGTCGTCAGTTTCGTTTCTGTAGTCAAGACCTAAGTCGTAATACTCAGTTTTTAAGTCAATATATGGTGTTAATAAAATGTCTTTTATCATTTTCCATATAATTCTTGTCATTTCGTCGCCGTCCATCTCAACTAAAGGCGTTTTCATTATAATTTTTTCGCTCATTTTGGTTTCCTCCATTTTTTTTCTATTAAGAATTTTGTTTTGTATAATTTAATAATCCGCCAGCAATAATGATATCTTTTGTTCTTTGTGTTAATTCACAAAGTACAGGGATTTCTTTACCAGTTGTATTATTTAAAATAACTATGTCGCTATCGTTTTCGATACATTCTTTAATATTTGGTAATGATAATTCATCATCTTGAGAAATTAAGTTGTAATCGTCAGCGTTTTTAAATGTTAAAGGTAAAATACCTGCATTTATTAAGTTACTTCTATGAATACGAGCAAAGCTTTTTACTAAAACAGCTTTTACACCTAAATATAAAGGAGCTAAAGCAGCGTGTTCTCTTGATGAGCCTTGACCGTAGTTTGCACCGCCTACTATAATACTTTTACCATAAGACTTTGCACGTGCTGGGAAGTCTTTATCGCAAACAGTAAAGCAGTATTCTGAAATAGCTGGAATATTTGATCTTAAAGGAAGTATTTTTGCACCAGCTGGCATAATGTGGTCTGTTGTGATGTTATCTTCAACTTTTAAAGAACATAGTGCAGTTATATCATCAGTTAATGGAGTAGATGCTGGGAAAGGTTTTATGTTTGGACCACGTAAAACTTCAACGTCGTTCATTTCACTTTCTAACGCTGGAGCAATTACCATATTATCGTTGATTAAGAAACTCTCAGGCATTTCAATAAAACATTCATCACCTAAAGTTTGTGGGTTTGTAAATACACCAGTTAAAGCACTTGCTGCCGCTGTTTCTGGGCTTACTAAATATATTTGACCATTAGCTGTACCACTTCTACCCTCAAAGTTTCTGTTAAATGTTCTTAAAGATACACCCTCAGAGTTTGGAGATTGTCCCATACCGATACATGGGCCACAAGCACATTCTAAAATTCTAGCACCAGCCTCTATCAAATCGCCTAAAGCACCATTTAAAGCAAGCATATTGTAAACTTGTTTTGAACCAGGGGCAATAGATAAGCTAACATCATCATGTACTGTTTTTCCTTTTAATATAGTAGCAACTCTCATTAAGTCTAAATATGAAGAGTTTGTGCAAGAACCTATACATACTTGATTTACTTTATGTGTTCCAATTTCGTCAATAGTTTTTATATTGTCAGGACTATGAGGACAAGCAGCCATTGGAGTTAAAGCAGATAAATCTATATCAATTACTTCGTCGTAAACAGCATCGCTATCAGATACAAGCTCGCACCAGTCTTCTTCTCTATTTTGAGCTTTTAAGAAAGCTTTTGTAATTTCGTCAGATGGGAATATAGAAGTAGTAGCACCAAGCTCTGCACCCATATTAGTAATTGTAGCACGTTCAGGAACTGAAAGAGTTTTTATACCCTCGCCGCCGTACTCAACAATTTTACCAACGCCACCTTTAACTGACATTATTCTTAAAACTTCTAAAATTACGTCTTTAGCAGATACCCATGGACGTAACTTACCAGTTAAATTAACTTTTACCATTTTTGGCATAGTGATATAATAAGCACCACCACCCATAGCAACTGCAACGTCAAGACCGCCTGCACCAATTGCAAGCATACCGATACCGCCACCTGTTGGAGTATGACTGTCTGAGCCTATTAGAGTTTTACCAGGTTTTCCAAATCTCTCTAAATGTACTTGATGACAAATACCGTTACCAGGACGAGAGAAATATATACCATGTTTTTTAGCTACTGTTTGTATGAACATATGGTCATCAGCATTTTCAAAACCTGTTTGTAATGTATTATGGTCAATATATGCAACACTTTTTTCAGTCTTAACTCTAGGTACACCCATAGCCTCAAATTCAAGATAAGCCATTGTGCCTGTTGCGTCTTGTGTTAATGTTTGGTCTATTTTGATACCGATGTCAGTACCTACAACCATCTCACCAACTAGTAAATGATTTTTAATTATTTTCTGTGCAATTGTTAAACTCATTTACAAAAACCTCCTAAAAATATATTTTAATTCATTAAAGTATATTATCGCTCAAAATCAAAAAAATGTCAATGTTTATAGAGATATTTAATTAAAATGTAATGTATGTACAATTGTCAGATGATATAAATATAAATAGAAATTAGAACACATTAAAGAAGTATATTATTAAACAATACAAAAAAAATAAACGCTCGTTTGTATAGTTTGCACAACGAAATGATGTTTTTATGTTGAAAAGCCTCGTTTGTAAAAAAAATGTTTATTTATATTCATTAAAAATTTATTTTAGTGTTTGGTTAAATTGCTATTTCTTTCGTGAAAATATGGAAAGTTACTAAAATATATTTAAAAAAATGCGGTTTGAAGTTACAATATGTATGATGGCGAAATTATCAAAAGTTGAGCCGTAACCTAAAAATATATTTAATAATTAAAAAAATTAAACGTTTTAAAGGGGGATAAAGCATATTTGGAAAGGAATTTAATTGAAAGTGTTTTTAGGAAAAGAAAATGATAGGAAAATATTAGGAGGAATTATTCACCATGCAAAAGGTAAAAAGAGTAGTAAGTTTAATGCTTATAACAATGTTAATTGTTAGTATGTGTATGATAGGTGTTACTTCAGCAGTAGCAGCGTCTACACAAGGAACAGCTCCAAAAACATTAACAGACACAGTAAGCGTAAAAGCAGGAGATATCGTTACATACGAAGTTTATGTGCAAAGCAATCAAAAATTAAGTGCGTACAACGTTAAAACATCTTATAACAGTGTTCTAGGTTGGGACACTGCGTTTGAACAAGATATGGAAGATTTTGAAAAGTCAATTAGTTATGTTCCAGCTTTAGATGTTTTAGGAGGAATTGCAAACCTACACCCACAAAGTGGTGATAGAGCATTTTTATCAAACGGTTCATCAGTAAATAGAACAATCAACCTTTCAACAAACACAATGTTTTATACATTAGTATTTGAAGCACAAAGTGCAGGTAGTGCTACAATTACAACAAACTTTTTAGAAATGTACTACCTAGAAGGTTCTGCAAAAGAAACAATGGATATGACATTTACAGCAACTACAAGTGTTAAAGTAAATGGTTCAACAGCTCCAACAAGCACAACAAACCCAACAGATCCACCAGCTCCAACAAACCCACCGCAAGAGGGCAACGCTCCTCAAACACTTACAAATTCTTTTGCAGTTACTAAAGGCGATACAGTAACTTATAAAGTATATGTTCAAAGTGACCAAGATTTAAGCGGTTACAATGCTAATACTGTATATAACAGTGTTTTAGGTTGGGACTCTGAGTTTGAACAAGATATGCAAGATTATGATACAGCAGTTACTTATGTTCCAGCTATGAATGCTTTAGGTGCAGTTGCAAACTTGTATCCACAAAGTGGAGAAAAAGCGTTCTTTACTAACGGTTCATCAGTAAATAGAACAATCGATCTTTCAACAGATACAATGCTTTATACATTAGTGTTTGAAGCACAAAGCACAGGGACTGCGTCACTTACAACAACACTTGAGGAAATGTACTATCTATATGGTTCTTCAAAAGAAACTAGAGATATGACATTCTCAGCATATGCAGAAGTTGAAGTTAATGGATCAGTAGCACCAACAAACCCTCCAACATCAACAAACCCACCAGCACCAACAGACCCACCAGCTCCAACAAACCCACCAGAAGAGGGCAACGCTCCTCAAACACTTACAAATTCTTTTGCAGTTACTAAAGGCGATACAGTAACTTATAAAGTATATGTTCAAAGTGACCAAGATTTAAGCGGTTACAATGCTAATACTGTATATAACAGTGTTTTAGGTTGGGACTCTGAGTTTGAACAAGATATGCAAGATTATGATACAGCAGTTACTTATGTTCCAGCTATGAATGCTTTAGGTGCAGTTGCAAACTTGTATCCACAAAGTGGAGAAAAAGCGTTCTTTACTAATGGTTCATCAGTAAACAGAACAATCGATCTTTCAACAAATACAATGCTTTATACATTAGTGTTTGAAGCTACATCAACAGGTACAGCTACACTTACAACTACACTAGAAGAAATGTACTATCTATATGGTGCAAACAAAGAAACAAGAGATATGACATTTACAGCTACAGCATCAGTTGATGTTAATGGTTCAACACAACCAACAAACCCTGAAACACAACCAGGACAAACAACAGCACCAAAAACAGTTACAGATACAGTTAATGTGCAAGCTGGCGATATCGTAACTTATGATGTATATGTAACAAGTTCTCAAGATTTAAGCGTATTTGATTTAAATACAACTTACAACAGCGTTTTAGATTGGGAAACAGCTTTTGAAAATGCTATTAATGCTGAAAATTACGGTGCATATATGTCAGCACTTGAACCTTTAAATCTAGTAGCTAATGCAAACCCTAGCTCAGGCGGTAGAATATTTAATGCAAATGGTTCATCATTAAACCAAAAAGTAGATTTAAACAACACAAAAATATTTACATTAGTATTTGAAGCTAAAACAACAGGTACAGCAAGCATTTCAACAACATTTGAAGAAATGTTCTACACATCAGGTTCAGCTAAAGATTTAGTAGCTTTACCATTTAGCGTTGATACAAATATATCTGTAGATGGTTCAGAAAAACCAACTGACCCTCCAACAGATGGAGGAACAGAAAGACCAACAGAAGAACCAACTGCAACTGAAGAAGGAACAGCTCCAAAAACAATTTCAAACACAATTACAGTTGAAAAAGGCGATAAAGTAACTTACACATTATACGTTCATGGTAATGAAAAAATGAGTGCATACAATGCAATAACAACTTATGGTGATGTTTTAGGTTGGGACGCTGACTTTGAAGCTGATATGGCAGATTTTGAAACAGCAAGCACTTACATTCCAACATATGACAGCTTAGGTGCAGTTATTAATCTATACCCAGTAGCAGGTGATTTAGCATTCCTTGCAAACGGTTCTAGCGTAAACAGAACTGAAGATATCACAAAAGGCGATACAATGCTTTATACACTAGTATTTGAAGCAGTAAAAAGCGGTACAGTAACTCTAACAACAAATATGAAAGAAATGTACTACTTATCTAATACAGCATCAAAAGATACTATGGATATGGTATTCACAATGAAAGCTGACATCGAAATTGAAGGAGATACTCCATCAGTTTACACAGTTAAATTTGTAGATAGTGACAACAACGTAATCGAAACTCAACAAGTTCAAAAAGGACAAAATGCAGATATCCCTGTTACTCCTTTAAGTAGAGAAAATGTTTATACTCCTCAATTCACAGCAAAAGACCTACAAAACATTACTTCTAACAAAACATTTGTTTATAACGTAGAGCGTAAAGTTTTAAATGTATTCTCACTAAATAGTGATGTTGAAATCGGCGGAGCAGATATTACAGGTTCAATTGAATACGGCGAAATATTAACATTAACTTACACAGGTAATGACTCTTTTGCTGGTTGGATAATTAATGGTAATATCGTAAGCAGTGACGAAGAATATTCTACATACATTCAAGAAGATGCAGTTATAGATGTATTTATAAGTGATGAGCCAGTTGGTATAATGACTTATGTAAGCGAAAACGTAATATTCGATACAGTATCACAAGACGGCGAAATTTATATGTACTTTGACATTAATGCTATAAATGTACCACAAGGTGCAGACGTAAGATATGGTATATATCGTAGCACATCAATGACTACTGAATTAACAGTTGAAAGAGCAGTTGAAAACTACTTAAATGGTGGTTCTGCAACAAGCATCAACGAATATACACAAGGTGGTTATATGAACGGTGACGGACGTTATAGTTACTTATTATCAGCACCAGATACAATCAGTGAAAACGTGACATTATACGTAAGTGCATGGATTGAAGTTGACGGCGTTCTATATGTTTCAAGCATAGTTGACGTTAAACCAGCAGAAGCTTTAAAAGGTTAATTATCTTAAATGATAAAACTATAAAATAAAACTAGAGATACAACGAGGAAACTAGTTGTGTCTCTTTTTTAAGTTAAAAGAGAATAAAGAATTGAGAATTGAGAATTGGGAGTTGAGAGTTGAGAATTGAAAATTGAGAATTGAGAATTGAAAATTGAGAGTTGAGAGTTGAGAGTTGAGAATTGAGAATTGAGAGTTGAGAGTTGAGAGTTGAAAATTGAGAATTGAGAGTTGAGAATTGAGAATTGAGAGTTGAGAGTTGAAAATTGAGAGTTGTGAATTGAGAATTTAAGTAAGAGATATGTTTTTTAGAGTATAAAAAAATCCACATAAAATAAAAATCTTATGTGGAGGTAGAATAATCTTATAAACCAGCTTTATTTTTAAATTGTGAAGTTAGATAAATTACAGATTTTTGCTTTTTGATATGCGAATATAAGAAGATTATTAATTTCTGTTCTTTTATAAAACTGTAAATAGATAAAATAATTTTAGTATTATGTTTTTTATACTTAAATACTACAATGCAATAAAGAGCACTCGCCAGAAGTACAAATAAAAATTTAAAAATAGAATGCATAGGGGAGAATAGGACAAGGTTTAATGCTAAAGGATGGAAAAAGTAAACGATAGAACTAATAGTTCTTAATTTAAAATAAGTATTTTCATTACCTTTCAACTCAATGCTAACAACGAAACTAAATAAAAAATATGAAAAAACATATGTAAAGACTAAGTACTCAACTTCGGTATTATTAAAATAGAAATAATTAAAGCATAATTCTGAAACGGTTAAAATAAATGAAATTATCATAAAAATAAAGTTCGTTCGTTTAGAAAGTTTATTTTTATAATGATACATAAATATTCCTAAAGAAATAAAGGCGATACATCGAGGTAGCCACCAAAAAAAGATATGGGTTGCATTTTCAAGAGCTAAAATATTAATATCTAAATAACTACTTATAACACTGTAATACGATTTTGTCAAAAGGGAAAATGTGTATACTATTA
>CAYJFG010000044.1:2826-3589 GCA_964369305.1 uncultured Eubacteriales bacterium | reverse complement strand
CTATTATTGAAAAAATTATTAAAAACTTAACATGGATATGCCTTAAAACTAAATAAAGGATAGGGATAGCATAAATCAAAGCAAGCATATACCATAAGTGGTAAAAAGAGCCTCGTAAAAAATAACTTGCACCAAACCCTATAATATATCCAGGTGTCATTAATCCAGATTCAACCCAGTGTGGTATAAGCCAAAGCAGATATATAAAGCTCCAAACAGAATAAAAGATAATTGACTTTTTCAGATAAGAAAAGATCTTTTTACTATTTTCTTTGCATTTTGTAATTTTGCCATTATCAAACTTTAATTTTTGGAAAAACAAGTAACCCGTAGTTATATAGAAAAACGGGACAGCAAACCTTGTAAAAATATTTATGATAAAAAAATCAAGTTCTTCAGAAAAAGATAAAAAAGGATTACAATGTATAGCTATAACGCTTATACACGCAATAAATTTTAAAAGGTCGATAGATTTATAATTATTGCTAGTTGATGCTAGAGTGTTTTCCATATAGTACCTCATTGATAATATTTGTTAATATTATAACATATTTTGGTGTATATGTAAATAATTTGTGGCGTAAAAAAAAATAAGTGCTGATTATGTATAATTTCACTAAAAAATAAAAACGATATATCTTTTAAAACGTTGTAATGGTTTAAACAGTGATTACGATAAAAAAATATAATACAAATTAAAACATAAATCGAAAATAGTTGATATAAAATCGCAATTGACATACACACAACATTACATATATAA
>CAYJFG010000044.1:0-2816 GCA_964369305.1 uncultured Eubacteriales bacterium | reverse complement strand
TATAATTAATGTAACAAATCTTTTATTTTGGAGTGAAAATATGAATATTCCATTAGCTCAAAAAATGCGACCGATTACACTTGATGATGTAGTAGGTCAAAAACATTTAATAGATAAAAATATGCCACTTAGAAATATCATTAATTCAGGCGATATACCTAATATGATATTTTACGGACCGTCTGGTGTTGGCAAAAGCACACTTGCATCAATAATTGCAAAAAAGAGTAACAGAACTCTTAGAAAATTAAACGGCACAACAGCATTAACCTCAGACATTAAAGAAATAATTAAAAGTCTTGATACATTCCAAGGGCTTAATGGCGTGCTTTTGTACCTTGATGAAATACAATATTTTAATAAAAAACAGCAACAAACGCTGCTTGAATTTATAGAAGATGGACGAGTAACTCTTATAGCTTCTACAACTGAAAATCCGTACTTTTACATATATAACGCTATTTTAAGCAGATGTACAGTTTTTGAGTTTAAACCTATAGATAAACAAGAAATTTCAAAAGCGATATATAAAGCGTTTGACTTTATGGCTAAGGAATTAGGCGAAAAAATAGAAGTTGACGAAGAAACAATTTTGCATATAGCCACAGCGTGTAATGGCGATGTCAGAAAAGCATTAAACGCCGTTGAACTTACTGTTAAAGCGACATTACCTCAAAATAATATACGTGTTATTACTAAAGAAGTAGCGATGATGCTTACACAAAAAAGCTCAATTAGATATGACAAAGACGGCGACGAACATTACGACATTTTGTCGGCTTATCAAAAATCAATGAGAGGTTCAGACGTTCAAGCAGCACTCCATTATTTAGCAAGATTAATAGTAGCAGGCGACTTAATCTCAGCGTGTAGACGTCTTATGGTTTGTGCTTGCGAAGATGTGGGTCTTGCGTATCCTCAAATTATACCTATCGTAAAATCTTGCGTTGATATAGCTATGCAAGTAGGTTTACCAGAAGCAGCAATTCCTCTTGCTGACGCAGTAGTTTTAGTTTGCAACTCTCCTAAAAGCAATAGTGCATATTTAGGTATTCATAAAGCTATTGAAGATGTAAAAAAAGGAAAAATAGGAAATATTCCACGCAACTTACAAAATAAGCATTTTGACGGTGCAGACAATAAGAATAAAGGACAATTTTATCTTTATCCACATGACTATCCGAATAATTACGTAAATCAACAGTATTTACCAGATATATTACTTGGAGAAACATATTACGAATTTGGAGAAAATAAAAACGAACAAGCTTTTAAAAAATACATAAAAACAATAACAAATGAGAATTAAAAGTGAATAGTGAATAGCGAAAAGTGAATAGTGAATGTTAAAATCCTTACGGATTTTTTTATTTATAAAGGGCGTTTATTCTTATAGTGTCTGCTTCTGTTTTTTTAATTACGAATTACGCATTACGAATTACGAATTACGCATTACGAATTACGAATTGAATAGCGGATTTTTAATAATTTTTTTATTGATTATATAAGCTTTTTATGCTATAATTACTCTTTGAAGAGTAGATTTTTATTTATCTTTTGATAATTAATTTTTAAGTTGTATATATATAAGAATTATGGAGGAAAAAAGTATTATGAATATACTTAAAGCCATGTTTGGCAATTACAGTAAGAAAGAATTAAAAAGGATAGAACCTATAAAGCAAAAGGTTTTAGATTTAGAAAATAAATACGAAAAAATGACAGAAAAAGAGCTAAAAGATCAAACAAATATCTTAAAAAGCAGACTTGAAAAAGGCGAAACTTTAGACGATATTTTACCAGACGCATTTGCAGTATGCCGTGAAGCTGCGTGGAGAGTTTTAGGAATGAAACATTTCCCAGTGCAAATTATAGGCGGTATAGTTTTACATCAAGGTAGAATTGCCGAGATGAAAACAGGTGAGGGTAAAACATTAGTTGCTACACTTCCAGCGTACTTAAACGGCTTAACAGGTAATGGCGTACACATTGTAACAGTAAATGATTATTTGGCAAAACGTGACTCAGAATGGATGGGTAAACTTTACAGATATTTAGGTTTAACAGTAGGCTTAATTATACATGAGAAAGTTGGAGAAGATAGAAAAAATGCGTATCTTGCCGATATCACATATGGAACAAATAACGAACTAGGTTTTGACTATTTACGTGATAACATGGTAGTTTACAAAGAACAAAAAGTGCAAAGGCAACACGCATACGCTGTTGTAGATGAGGTAGACTCAATTTTAATTGACGAAGCAAGAACACCGCTTATTATTTCAGGTAAAGGTGATAAATCAACAGACCTTTACGAAAAAGCAGACAAATTCGCAAAAACATTACATCATGAAAAGTTTGCAGAAATAGACAACAAACAAGATAACGACGAGTATTACAAAGAAAATAATATACATTATATAGTAGATGAGAAAGCAAAATCATCAACACTTACAGCTATAGGCGTTAAAAAAGCGGAAGAGTATTTCGGCGTTGACAACTTAACAGACGTTGAAAACTTAACATTACAACATCACATCAACCAAGCGATTAAAGCTAATGGTATAATGAAAAAAGACATCGACTACGTTGTAAAAGATGAAGAAGTAGTTATTGTTGATGAATTTACAGGACGTTTAATGAATGGTAGAAGATATAACGAGGGTTTACATCAAGCTATCGAGGCAAAAGAGGGCGTAAAAGTTGAAAGTGAGAGCAAAACGCTTGCAACAATTACTTTCCAAAATTACTTTAGACTATACAAAAAGCTTTCAGGTATGACAGGTACAGCTATGACAGAAGAAGTTGAGTTTAAA
>CAYJFG010000043.1:0-17965 GCA_964369305.1 uncultured Eubacteriales bacterium | reverse complement strand
TAATAAAGTACTCATACTTTCTATTTGATTATAAAATTCTAAATCATTATTTAAGATTATACTGCTAAATCCTGCAACATCTGATTTTTTTTCATATACACTTTTTTCTATAAATTCATTACAAATATTTTTTACTCTTTTTTCCATTTCTGTTTTAGTTTTTTCTTTATCTTCTAAAATTTCGTAAACATCTGCTTTTGCAGTAATTTTAATATCAAAAACTACAAAATCGTTTACCTTTTCCATTGTGATTTTACTTTCGCACTGCGTTAAAGTAAAGTCTTTTTTATCTTCTTCAACTGTAAATTCTCTTGCAGTTTGAACATTTGATGTTATTAAAAGAAGCCCTAAAGACTGCTCCTTATTTAACGAGTAACTGTATTTATCGTTTTTAAAAATTGCAGTTCCATTTGTAGTAGCTCCTGTTTCACCGCTTGAAATTATAGTTGTTTTAGGACATATACTGTCACTTATTAAGTCATTTTCCATTTGCATAAGCGATGATGTAACTGTTCTACCGCTTCTTTGCATATCGCCTGATAAATTACCTATTTGATTAGGTCTTAACCCCTCAATATTTAATATATCGCTTGCTTTATTTTCAGCTACAAATATATCTATATTTTGCCTAACTTCATAGTACTGTGCAAAAAAGTTTAGTGGCTCATCAAAGCCATTTTTCGCTACATCTATACCCATTAAAATAAATTCCATTTGGCTGTATAACGGCTCTTTTCCTGATGCGGATATTGAATTTGCAAGTGCATCTACAACGCTTTTACCGCTTGTGCTTATTATTTTTGTGTTTGATTGTTCTTTTGAGTCTGTATCTAAATACATAATTGTTAGTTTGTAATTATCATTATCAAGGTCAATTCCCAAACCTTGTATAATTAAGCGTTCGTTTAGTTGTTTTGCACCACTACAAGATGATAATGTAAATAATACTGATAAAATTAATAAAAGCGATATAGTTTTTTTCATTTTCTCAACCTCTTTTCTTAATAATTAAAACCATAGGTATTATTACGGCAGTTAATATTGTAAATGAAAGCATTATATAATTGCTAAATACTACGTTTGCTAAACTTTCAAATACACTTGCACCATACGATACAAACAATATAATTAAGCCACTTATTATAATTGATATTTTAGATTGAATATCTCCCCAAACTCTTTTTATGCAAAGTGATATTATATAGATAAATAATGATGCTTTTATAAATAACCCAGCTGTCCAAACTCCTAAAAAAACTGCATCTAATCTTTGAAGCACCCCTATTTGTGCAACGCTTGCAACTGTATATACTGGGAATAATTGTGTTGTCAAATACTGCCCTAAAACACCTACAGTTACATAGATTATTAGTGCTGAAAACCCATACACGAAAAACGACCAAAAAAACATACCTTTCTTTATCTGCCTATGTGTTGCATTTGTTTTTGAAAGTAAAATAGCCATTACAGGTATACAGGAATTTTTACTTATCATAAATATAACACCGTCGGCAATTGGTCTAACGCCGTCTTGAAGTAATGGCGTATAGTTTTTGCTTTCTACTTGTCCAAAAAGCGACACTATTAAAATAATTGCAACGGCTATTATAAAAATAAATACAAGAGATGAGGTTCTTGCGATTGCTTCAACACCTTTATAAGCACCATATACAGATGATATTATTACCGCTACTGATAATGCAACTGCCGAAATTTGCGGATTCATTAAATCAGTAACAAAAAGGTTAAATAGCGAAAGAGAATAACATAAAACCCATAAAAAATATATAGCATAACAAATAACAAGTAATGAGCCAAATTTTTTAAACGATTTATATGAGCGGTCGAGTACACTTGTATACTTATATTGTTTATTTAAATAATATACAGGCATAACCATTATTAAAGTTATTATAAACGAAACTGCACAAGATATAATTTGCTCCCACATATCATTTGTATTAATAACGTATGTGCTGTACGTTATATTTACTATAAGCCTACTAATTAACAGCATTATAAAAAGTTGCGGTGCTGATATTTTAATGCTTTTTTCCACTTTATCACTCCTAATCGTTTGCTTGTTCTTTTTGTTTTGAATTTTGCACAAAATTCCTCTTTCTTGAAAGCATTTTCCAACCAGCTCTTACTATTACATCTCTCATACCAAAAAGCGAAAATGGTGCTATAGGCGACATAAAAGGCACACCAAAACTTCTTTTAGCACACATATTCACTAAAACAACGCAAAACAGCAGTACTATCCCCCATATACCAAACATTCCGCCGACAAAGATAAATACAATTCTCAAAATAGCTATTGGTGGATATAACGACGGTATTACATACGACGATATTGCAGTAAGTGCAACTATCATAAGTGTTGGTGCTCCAATCAGCCCTGCATTTACTGCCGTTTCTCCTATTACTAACGCACCTACTATACTTACAGCGTGACCTAAAGGACGTGGAAGTCTTAGTCCTGCCTCTCTCATAATCTCATATAAAAAATGTATTATTAAAATTTCTGCCATTAATGAAAATGGCGTACTTGCAAGTGAAGTTGCAACTTTTGTAAGTATTACATCTGGGAACAATTCTGGATTGTAAGTTGCAATTGCTACGTACAGTGATGGAAGTAGAATTGCAATAAAAAACGCTGAATATTTAAGCCATCTTAAAAATGTTGCAAAGTATGGTTTAAACGAATAATCGTCTATTACTTGGAAATTTTCTACAAATAAATATGGAACAATTAAAACACTTGGTGTGCCGTCTATTAAAATTGCAATTCTACCTTCGTTTATTTTTCCACATACTGTATCTGGTCTTTCAGTTATTCCTACACTACTAAATAAAGATAAGTCTTTGTCATCTTCTAAATAAGCTGATAAGTACCCAGCCGCTAGTAATGTGTCAAGATTTGTACTTCTTAATTTTTCCCTTAATTTATTTAAAATTTCTTTAGAAACGCTATCTTGCAAATAACATAAACATATATCTGTCATGCTTACATTTCCTATTGACAATGTTTCAAATTTCATGTCAGGAGTTTTCATTCTGCGTCTAATAAGCGTCATATTAATTCTTAAAGCCTCAACAAAACCTTCTCTTGACCCTTTTTGAACTACTTCCGATTGTGGTTCTGAGATACCTCTAAAACTAAACCCTTGTATACCTATTGCAAGACCTTTAGTTGCACCGTCAATTAAAAGCACTGCAAAACCAGACATTGAAAATTTGTACACTTCTTCTATAGTTGAAATGCTTACAACTTCACTTGCTGATAAAACTGATTTTTCAATAAAGCAAATTTTCTCGTTTCCAGTCTTATTATCTAGTTTACTTTCAATTATTGGGTTTGCAATAGACAGTGCTAATACTTCTTTATTAACCATACCCTCTATAGTTATAATTGCCGATTTTGTATTGTCGCTTAGCGTTAATTTTTTTACAGTAAAGTCAATGCTATAGTCAAACGCTTTTTGCATAAATCTAATGTTCTCTTGTAAATCTTCAAAAATATTATGCTTTTCTATTTCTTTAAACGTTTTTACTTGTGGCATAAAATAATTTTTTATTTCTTCTAATATTTTCATATCATACCGCCTTTATTTGCTATAAATTATAATTTTTGCAAATTTTTAAAAATTATTCGTATATTCAAAAAAAGACTACTTAAAATAAATTTAAGAACTAATAAAGGTGTGTTTAAATGGTTATATCTATAATTAGAACTATTATTTTGTACGTAATAATAATTATCTCCCTTAGAATTATGGGAAAAAGACAAATTAGCGAACTTCAAACAACTGAACTTGTGGTAACTCTTTTAATTTCAGATATTGCAGCAATTCCTATGCAAAACACTGAACAGTCATTATTAAGTGGAATTGCACCAATAGTAATTTTGATATTATTTGAAATAATTTCAAGTGTAATTATGCTTAAAAAGTCAAAAGTTAGAGCCGTTATTTGCGGTAAACCTCAAATAGTTATTAATAATGGAAAAATTGAACAATCGCAACTTTTAAAACTTAGAATTTCAACAGAGGAACTTTGCGAGCAACTTAGGTTAGAGGGTATTTTTTCTCTTGAAGATGTACAATATGCAATAATAGAAACTAACGGCAAAATGAGTGTTATGAAAAAACCTAATAAAGACACCCCAACTTTAGAACAACTAAGTATAGAAGTTGAAGACAAAGGACTTGAGGCAGTTGTAATAAGTGATGGCGAAATATTAAAGGAGTCCTCAAAAATTTGCGGTGTTGATGATAGCTGGATTTTTGAAAAATTAAAAAAGCATAACAACACTTTAAACGAGGTTTTTATTATGACTGTAAATGGACAAAAAGAGTATAATATAATTTTAAAGGAGATTTAAGTAATGAATAGACTACTTGTAACTTTAAGTATAAGTGCTGTTACAATTGGATTTTCTATTTTTTCTGTTATATCTACTGTAAATACAACTGAAGAAATTATGGAACAAATAGAAGTATCGCAAACTGAATATGAAAAAGGAAGCATAAAAAAAGCACAAGAACATATAAATTTTTGTGTTGAGCAGTGGGAAAATAAAAAAAGTTGGTTTGAAACCTTTTTGTATCATGAAATATTAGACGAAATAAGCATAAGTTTGAAAATGACTCAACAAAACTTAGACCTTGAAAACGATATGTTTTTAACTAATTGCGAGATGACAAAAGAGCAACTACACTCTTTAAGCCATACACAATTGCCTCTTATTGAAAATATATTGTAACTTTTAAATGTTTGACCAAAAAAAATTAAATTCGACTTGATTTTTTTTATAATATGTTGTAGAATAAGTTGTACAGTTTAATAGCAAAAAGCTTTAAATCGCTAAAGCGTTTTGCTATTATGAAATATTATAAAAATTAACGATTGAAAGGAGAGGTTTTTTTTGTTTTTTCAAAAAGATTTAGAAACAATGTCACGCAGTGATTTAGACGCATTACAACTTCAAAGATTAAAGGCGATGGTGTCTTATTGCTATAACAATATAAAATTTTATAATCAAAAATTAACAGAAAGTAAAATTTTTGATGGTAGCAAAATTAAAACTTTATCTGATATTGAGTACATACCATTTACTACAAAAGAAGATATTAGAGATAACTACCCATTCAATATGCTTGCAACTCCAATGAAAGATATTGTAAGAATACACGCATCTTCAGGTACTACAGGTAAACCTACAGTTGGTGTTTATACACAAGGAGATATAGACAGTTGGTCTGACTGTGTTGCAAGAGTAGTTGTAGCAGGAGGAGTTACTGCTGATGATATTATTCAAATTAGTTTTGGTTACGGATTATTTACAGGTGCTTTAGGTCTTCACTATGGATTAGAAAAATTAGGTGCTACAGTAATTCCAGCGTCTTCTGGTAATACTGAAAGACAACTTATGATGTTCAGAGATTTTGGTGTTACAGGTTTAGTTGCTACTCCGTCATACGCACTGTATTTAAGTGAAGCGGTAAAAGAAGCTGGATACCCAATGTCTGATTACACATTAAGACTAGGTATATTAGGTTCAGAACCTTGCACACCTGAAATGCGTTCTCAAATTGAAAAAAATCTAGGTATTTACGTTTCAGATAACTATGGTCTAACAGAGCTTGGTGGTCCTGGCGTTTCTGGCGACTGCGAATTTAGATGCGGTATGCACTTTGCTGAAGACCACTTCTTGCCTGAAATAGTAGATAAAGATACAGGCAAAACTTTAAACCGTGGCGATGTTGGCGAACTTGTAATTACAACACTTACAAGACAAGGAGCTCCTGTTTTAAGGTATAGAACTAAAGACATTACAAAAATTGATTATGATAAATGTCAGTGCGGAAGAACTCACGCAAGAATGGCTAAAACTATGGGTAGAACTGATGATATGTTGATTATCAAAGGTGTAAATGTATTCCCAACACAAATTGAAAGTGCGTTAATCAATACAGACGGTATAGGACCTCACTATCAATTAATAGTTAGAAGAGAAAATTTTAAAGATAATTTAGAAGTAAAAGTTGAATTAATAGACAGCTCACTACTTGATAATTTCTCAAAACTAGAAGCTTTACAAAGTAATATAAAACATAAACTTAAAAGCACATTGTTACTTGATGCAAAAGTTACACTAGTAGAACCTAAAACATTAGAAAGATTTCAAGGCAAAGCAAAAAGAATTTTAGATTTAAGATAATGCTTATCTCCAAAGCAAAACTCAAGCAAGAAATAACCATTTATCAAAAGAAAAAGTTAAGATAATGCTAATCCCCAAAGTAAAACCCATGGCAAAATGCAAAAGTTTTACTTTGGGTTTTTCTAAAATATACGACAAAAATTGTCAAAAATTAAAAAATTCCTTAAATACTTGCATAAATATATAAATTTTGATAAAATAAAAGTCGGTAAAAAAAATAATTATAAAGGACTGATTACATGAAAGAATTAATGCTTGGCAACGAAGCCGTTGCAAGAGGATTATTTGAGGCTGGCGTAAAAGTTGTATCAAGTTACCCAGGCACTCCTAGTACAGAAATTACAGAATATGCAGCAAAATATAATGAATTAGATTGCGAATGGGCTCCAAATGAAAAAGTTGCAGTTGAAGTTGCAGTTGGTGCATCTTTTGCAGGTGTTCGTGCGTTTTCAGCTATGAAACACGTAGGACTAAATGTAGCCGCTGACCCATTTTTCACAATGAGTTACATAGGTGTTACAGGCGGTATGGTAATTGCTGTTGCTGATGACCCTGGTATGCACTCATCACAAAACGAGCAAGACTCACGCCATTATGCAAGAGCTGCTAAAGTTCCAATGCTTGAACCTGCTGATTCAAACGAATGTAAAGAGTTTACAAAACTTGCATTTGAATTAAGCGAGCAATTCGACACACCATTTATGGTAAGATTAACAACTAGAATATCTCACTCAAGAAGTTTAGTAGAAATAAACGACAGAGTAGAAAAAGAAGATATTCCATACGAGAAAAACCCTGCTAAAAACGTAATGTTACCAGCTTTTGCAAGAGGTAGACACGTTGTAGTTGAAGAAAGAACAAAAAAATTAGTCGAGTTTGCTGAAAAAACTGAGCTTAATAAAATTGAAATGGGCGATACAAAGATTGGTGTTATAACATCTGGTGCAAATTATCAATATGCTAAAGAAGCTTTAGGAGATAATGCGTCTTATCTAAAACTTGGTATGGTATATCCGCTACCTGTAGATTTAATAAAAGATTTTGCAAGCAAAGTTGACACATTATATGTTATTGAAGAGTTAGACGACTTTATCGAAACACAATGTTTAAAAATCGGCGTTAAGGCTATAGGTAAAGAGTTATTCCCTATATGCGGAGAGTTTTCTCAAAAACTTATAAGCGAACTTATATTAAAAGAGAAAAAAGAATTTAAAGTACTTGAAGATGAAATACCTATGCGACCTCCTGTAATGTGTTCAGGTTGCCCTCATAGAGGACTATTCTATGCACTTAAAAAATTAGGTACATATGTAAGCGGTGATATTGGTTGTTATACTTTAGGTGCATCTGCCCCACTTGGTATGATGGATACTTGCGTTTGCATGGGTGCATCAGTTTCAGCTTTACACGGCTATAATAAAGCAAAAGGTGCTGAGGGTGAAAAGAAAAGCGTTGCCGTTATTGGCGATTCAACTTTTATGCACTCAGGCGTTACAGGTCTTATTGATATAGCATACAACTCTACAAATTCAGTAGTTTTAATCCTTGATAACTCAATTACAGGTATGACAGGTCACCAACATAACCCAACTACAGGTTATACAATTAAAGGCGACGTCGCAACAAAAGTTTCTTTAGAAGCACTATGTAAAGCGGTTGGTATTGAAAATGTAAAAGTTTGCGACCCTTACAATTTAGACGAAACAATTAACACAATAAAAGAAGAATTAAGTAGCGACGGACCATCTGTTGTTATTTCACGCAGACCATGCGTACTACTTAAAAATGTTGAAATAAAACCATCACTTGTGGTAGATGAAGATAAGTGTATTGGCTGTAAAAGATGTCTAGCAGTAGGTTGCCCATCTATCAGCATGAAAGGCAAAAAAGCAGTTGTAGATAATACACAATGTGTAGGTTGTGGCGTTTGTGTTGGGCTTTGTCCAAAACAAGCAATATCTTAAAAGGAGGTAAATAATAATGGGAAATGTAAAATCAATATTGATAGTAGGCGTTGGAGGTCAAGGAACACTGCTTGCAAGCCGTCTACTTGGTAATGCGATGCTTAGTTGCGGTTATGATGTTAAAGTATCTGAAGTACACGGAATGAGCCAACGTGGCGGATCTGTTGTTACATATGTAAGATACGGAGAAAAAGTATATTCACCAGTAATTTTAGAAGGTCAAGCAGATATGATATTATCTTTTGAACTTTTAGAGGCAGCACGTTATTTACCTTTCTTAAAAAGTGACGGTAAGATAATTGTTAATACTCAAGAAATAGACCCTATGCCAGTTATCATCGGTGCTAAAACCTATCCAGAAAACATTTTAGGAAAACTTGATGATTTAAAAGTAAATGTTATAGCGGAAGACGCCTTAGCTCTTGCTAAAGAAGCTGGAAGTGTAAAAGCTGTAAACGTTGTATTAATTGGTATTATGGCTAAAAATTTAGACATTGATAAACAAGTGTGGATTGATACAATTAAAAATACTGTACCACAAAAGTTTATAGACTTAAATTTAAAAGCTTTTGAACTTGGATATAATAAATAATATATAAAAATTAAACTCTTAAAAATTGCTATTAGTTAAGCGATTTTTAAGAGTTTTTTATTGTATTTATTTACATATATATGATATAATTGCATTAGACAAAATCTAAAAGGAGGTATATATTTTGGATAACAAAGAAAAAGCTATTAGCCTTTTTAAATATATAAAAGAACTCTACGCACTTAAATATCAAACAGTTTATGATGTTGACAGTCAAGTTTGGAGTAAATATTTATCAAAAATAGCAGAAGATAAAGAAAATATAACAATAAATTTTATGGATACAACTTTAGAGGAAGTTGAAGAAGTAAGCGAAGAAATTGTTTTAATAGAAGTTAAAAAACCTGAATTTGAAAATCCACCAATTTTACCAAATGTTTTATTAAATTGGGTTAATGATGATTACGATAATTATACTAAAAAGCTTGAAAAAGTAGACTTTGTAAATATAGGCGAAACTCAAGTTAAGTTTGAAGATAGCGAAGATAGAATTTTAAAATTTAATACATATAAAAAAGAGCGTGATAAATGGGTTAAAAGGCAAAATACAATTGAACAAACACGTGCATTTTTCAAAGAATTATACTTAAGATATATTGATTTACAAAGGGATAGCGAAAGTATAGAATTAATGATTGGTCAAGGACTTTTTGTATGTGACATCGACGAAGAAAAAAGTGCAAAACACCCTATTTTGCTAAAAAAAGTAGCTTTGAAATTTGATGCACTTAATAATGTTATATCAATTTTAGAAACTGATATGGCACCTGAAATTTATACAATGTTACTACAATCAATCGATTTTATAAACCACTCTACAATTAAAACCTTAAAATCAGAACTAGAGGAACAATTTTATAATCCTCTTGATAGAATTGATACTCCAAACTTCCTAAAAAGATTTATTCACGGACTTCATGATAGCAATAAATATATTGAAAATCCAAAAGACGCTACAAAATGCAAAGAAAAAGTTATACTTATTAACGAGCCTGTTCTTTTTGTTAGAAAGAGAATTACAGGTGTTGCAAAGGCACTTGAAGAAATAATTAGCGAACTTGACGAAAAAGGCGAACTCTCCCCTCCTCTACTAAATTTAGTGGGCGAAAATATATCTCAGTTTTCAGAAGTTGAAGAAATAGAAGACGTTGCAAACGCTTTATCTTCGATATGTGGCGAAGATAAAGACATTTTGCTTACTAAAGAAGCTAATAGAGAACAGCTAGAAATCGCAAAACAAATTGAAAATTACAACGCCGTTTTAGTTCAAGGTCCACCTGGAACTGGCAAAACACATACAATCGCAAATTTAATGGGTCACTTTTTGGCACAAGGTAAAAGTGTATTAGTAACAAGTCATACAAAAAAAGCTTTAAGCGTTGTTAAAGAGAAAATTGTACCACAACTTCAAAACTTATGCGTTTCAGTACTTGATGATAATAACAAGGATATGGAGCGTTCTATAGATGGAATAACTGAATATATTTCCTCAAATTCTTCTAAAGATTTACTAGAAGAAATAGAAAAACTACAAGAAGAAAGAATTGAGATTTTAAGCGATTTAGCACAAGTAAGAAAAGAAATTTTTGATATAAAACATAAAGAATATGAAGTTATCACTTACGAAGATGAAAAGTACAGTACATCTCAAATGGCCAAATTTGTTTATGATAATAAAGAAGACCTCTCGTACCTTGCAGGTAAAGTAACTCTTGGGCAACCTTTTCCTCTATCACAAGCAGAACTAATTTCAGTTTACGATATTAACTCTATAATAAAAGTAGAAGAAGAAAAAGAACTGGCACAAGATTTGCCAGACCCTAGTATTATGCTATTACCAAGTGAATTTTTAAGTCTTATTGAAGATGAAAAAGCATTAATCCACGAAAGTAATATAACATCTTCAAAGTATGGGTTAGTTATTAATTACGAGAATTTAACTATCACACTTGATGGTAAACCTTTATGTTTTAACTTCGACTTAAATAAAATTGAAGATTTAAACAACTATTTAGCACAAAACCATATTAATTTTAACGACATTAGTATATGGTGTACCCATGCAATTCTAGACGGTAAAAAAGGTGGCGGTTATACAGTTACATGGCAATTACTAGAAGTTAGTAACCTTGCAAGTAGTAGCGTTGCATCTTTTTTAGGTAAAACTATAAGCGGTAATTTTGAAAAAACTACAACTACAGTAGCTATTATGACAGAAATTAAAAATTATCTTTTAGAAAACACCCTTGCACATAATTTAAGTTTTTTAAAAAATAATGAATGGATACAAATTTATAATGAATTAGTAGTAAATGGTACAATTGAAGATATCCCAAAAAGAGCATTAATCAGTGGCAAAACAATAACAGGTAATTTAAGCAAAACTCAAGATAGTATTAATATTTTAAACGAGATAAAATCTTATTTATCAAAAGGTAAAAAAATAAATTTCATTACAATGCTCAAAGAGAAAAGCTGGAAACAAATTTGCAATGAAATTAAAATTAATGGTAAAGAAATTGAAACTGTAGAAGATTGCGACGTTCTAATAGCAATTTGCGAACTAGACATTAAATATAAAAAAATAGCCGAAATTTGGAATAATTCAATTAGTAGATGTGGCGGTGTGTCTTTAGAAAGCTTCGGCACTGATTATGAGCAAAGTGCAGTAAGCTATATCGAAAAAATAAAAGGCTGGCAAGATATTTACAATAAAATTTTTATCAATAGTAAAAATTTAGAAAATGCAGACGACTGCCAAATGATAATTGATATTTGCAATTTGAGTGTTAAACGTCAAGAGCTTTCTATGATGTGGTATGACTTAATTGAGTTACATGGTGGACCATCTTTTGCAGACTTTGGAGCTGAACCTGAATTAGTAGCATTAAATCAAGTAGAAAAAATTAAATTCTATATTTCATGGTATGAAAATGTTTATTTAAAATTAAAAGAAAAAATTTCTTTTTCTCAAATAAATATAGATTTACTGCTTAGCAAAAACGAATATATGTCGCCAATTGATGAAATTAACGAAATACTTCAACTTGTATATTTGCAACTACCTGAATATATTAACCTTATAACAAATATTTACAGTAAATTAGCTTTAATTAATCAAAAACTAGACGCAAACAGAAAAGTATGTATGATGAAAAATTCTATAATTTGTAAAAATTTAGAACAAGCAATAACTTCTAAAGATGCAACTTTATATAGTGAATACTACACTCTACTCACAAACCTTTATAAAAAATATTTCTATGCAAGCGAGCGTAAAAGAATTATAGAAAAAATAGAAATGTATGCACCAGATTGGGCAGACTTACTGCGAAATCGTGTAGGAATACATGGACAAAAAACGCCACCAGAAAACATCATTCAAGCATGGAAATGGAAACAGTTCGCAGGATTTATAGACGAAATTACAAAAATGCCTTTTGAACAACTTCAATATAAATCTATAAATCTTACAAAACAGCTTAGAAAAGCAACATCTAACTTATGCGAAAAATCAGCGTGGTATCACTTGATTTGTAGGATAGAAGAAGATATATCACAAAAACAAGCGTTGCAAGGTTGGAAATTAACAGTTAAAAAAATAGGAAAAGGAACTGGTAAAAAAGCTCCTGCTCTTAGAAAAGAAGCTAAAAAATTAATGGCAAAATGTCAAAAAGCAGTCCCAGCGTGGGTAATGCCTGTTAATAAAGCACTCGAAAGCTTAGAGCCTAAAACAAATAAGTTCGACATTGTAATTATAGACGAGGCAAGCCAATCGGATATATCAGCACTTGCAATTATCTACCTTGCTAAAAAGATAATTATTGTTGGAGATGACGAGCAAGTAAGCCCATCTGCTGTAGGTTTAGACGTTGATAAAATGGAAAATTTATCAAATATGTACATTAAAGATATTATACCAAATGCACATTTATACGATATGAAATCCTCTCTTTATGACATCGCAAAAACTACATTCCCAACACTTATGCTAAAAGAGCATTTTAGATGTGTTCCACAAATTATAGGTTACAGTAACTGGTTATCTTATGATTATAAAATCAAGCCACTTAGAGAAAGTAGTAATGTTTTAGTTAAACCATCTTTAGTGCCATATTATATTGAAAACGGCGAAAGAATAGAAAACAAAAAAATCAACGAGCAAGAGGCTAATAATATTGTAGCTTTAATAATTGCTTGTATGGAATTTGATGAGTATAAAAAAATGACTTTCGGCGTTATATCGCTTTTAGGTGACGAGCAAGCTAAGTTAATTCAAAATATAGCTATGGAAAAAATACCATTACAAGACTTTGAGAAACGACGTATTTTATGTGGAAATGCTGCAAACTTTCAAGGTGATGAAAGAGATGTAATTTTCATATCTCTAGTAGATAATAACAACAGTAATTCACCACTTAGAATAGTAAGTGAGGGCGTTGGAAAGTCAACAAAACAGCGTTATAATGTTGCTATTAGCCGTGCTAAAAATCAAATATGGGTTATCCATTCGCTTAATATCAACGCCGATTTAAAAGCTTCTGATATGAGAAAAAATTTGATTGAATATGCAGAAAATCCAGACAGTTTTAAAAACAATATTAAAACTAATAATAAAATTAATTCACAATTCATAGAAGAAGTTGCAAGCAATTTAATAAGTAAAGGTTTTGATGTTGTAAAACAATGGGAAGTTGGCTCGTACTTTATCGATATGGTTGTTATAAGTGGAAGTAAAAAAGTTGCTATTGAGCTTGACGGCGAACTTTATAATAATAGCAATAATATCCGTGAAGATATGGAACGACAAGCAGTGCTAGAAAGGCTTGGGTGGCAGTTTATTCGTATTAGAGGTAGCGAGTATTATAGCAACCCTGAAAACGTTATGGACGATGTAATTAAAAAACTTTTAAGCTTAAATATAAAGCAAAGTTCAAGCACTAAAACTTACGATACTTCACACGATTTAAAAGAAAAAGTCATTTTACGAGCTAAAGAAATTTTATTAAAGTGGGAAGAAGAAACTAAGTAAAAAGTCCTTTAAAATAGTGGTTATGCACCTGTATAGACTATTTAGGCAACAAGTATTTAAGAGGCTCTGTAAAAAAGTTTGTGTAAACTAGTCCTTCTGTGGTAGAATAAATAAAACCACAGGAGGACAAAAAAATGTCTAAAAAAGAATTAGTAAATAAAATAATCGAGGAGTATGGAGTAACAACAGCCACGGATATAGCCGAGGCATTAAAAGACCTGCTAGGAGAAACTTTACAAGGAATGATGGATGCAGAATTTGAAGAACACATGGGTTACAAAAAGCATGACCAACATTGCGAAAAGACAAATTACCGAAATGGCACATCAAAAAAGACAGTAAAAACATCACAAGGCAAAGTAGAGTTATCAGTGCCAAGAGATAGGAATGGAGAGTTTGAACCAATAGTAGTAGGCAAACATTCACGAGATATATCAGCAGTCGACAGCAAGATAATAAATCTATATGCAAGAGGAATGTCGACAAGAGATATAAGTGAAAGCATGAAAGATATCTACGGTATAGAAGTAAGTGCAGGCATGATAAGTGCAATAACAGATAAAATCATACCAAAAGCCCTAGAATGGCAAAACAGACCACTAAACACCATCTACCCAATTGTATTTATCGACTGTGTACACTTCAATGTAAAAAGCGAAAATATGGTTTCAAAGAAAGCAGCATATACAGTTTTAGGAGTAACAGAAGATGGATATAAAGAAGTATTAGGGATATGGATTGGCGAAAATGAAACCTCAAAGTTTTGGTTATCCGTGCTAACAGATTTAAGAAACAGAGGAGTTGGTGATATATTAATAATATGTTCAGATGGCTTAACAGGTATAGGAAAAGCAATATCATCAGTATATCCAAACGCCGTACAACAGCGTTGTATAGTGCATTTGATAAGAAATTCGTGCAAATACATAAGTTATAAAGATAGAAAAAGTTTCTGTGCAGATTTAAGAAAAGTCTATACATCTACAACGGAAGAACAAGCACAAATAGCCTTAGATACTTGTAAATCAATATGGGGAGAAAAATATCCATACGCATTTAAACCGTGGGAAGATAACTGGAATGAAATATGCAGTATGTTTAATTACATACCAGAACTTAGAAAAATCATGTATACTACTAACGTTATCGAAAGTTTAAATAGTGCATTTAGGAAATTTACAAAGATAAGAACTATATTTCCGACAGACCAAAGTTTGTTTAAGTCACTTTATTTAGCACAAGAAAAGGTGACTGATAAATGGAATGTGCCTTATGCAAATTGGAATTTAATACACTCTAGTTTACAAATAATCTTTGATGGAAGAATATAAAAACGCTTAAAACTCAATAAATGCAGTAACATAAATATGCTTTTAAATTAGCATTTCCCCAACCGAGTTTCTCGCATTTTTATAAAAAGCATATCTTTTATTCTAAAATCAATGGCGACGGAGGAGTTCATCTTGATCATTGATTTTAAAGAATAAAAGTATGCTATAAAAATAAGCGAGAAACTTCGGATGGGGGAATGTAACGCATTTCTTTGATTAGATTTTGAGTAAAAAGACCTTGACTTTTAATCAAAATATGTTATCATACATTAAAAATAGCCGTATGGAAATATAAACCATACAGCTATTTTTATGTAGATTTTTTATAAAGTCTATATCAATTTTACAAAATTTTTAAAATTAGATATTAATAACCTCTTAAAGCATTATTTTTCGCTAAAAGAGGTTATATTTTAAAGTTGTTTTATTGTGCTGGAAGCTTGCTAATTATATTAGCTAAATATTGTTGCATTGTAATTACGTCTTGAACTGATGTTTTTCCATCTCCTGTAACATCACTAGCACTAATTTGGTTATCGTTTAACACTTTAATTGATGCTAAATACTGTTGTATTGCTAAGACATCTCCTAGGTTTACCACTGTATCTTCGGTAACATCGCCTAATGTATATCCTAAAGTTGATTGAATTTCAATTATACCAGCTATTGTATCAAAACTAACATTATTCATATCTACATCAAATATATTTTCTTCGTTAAATGTTAGATATATCTCGTACGTATCAGTAGGTTGTGCGTCGTTTGGTATTTTAAATGTTACTTCTACAAGTTTACCTGTACTTGTATCATTATCAAAATTCGCACTTGAGTAAGAGAAGTTAAACGGATTCATCGAAAGATTTCCGCTTGGAGTATAACCCTCCCACGGTGCGACATTTTCAATTTTTGTCAATGTCAATTTTTCATCATAATGAATACTAAATGCAGCACCTACTATACCTGGATTTTTTGTAGCAGTTATAGGCACTACAACTTCTTGCCCTGCCATACCTGTTACACTTCCAACTACAACTTCCCCTTTGTTCCCCTGTGGTTCTGTTGTTGTTTCGCTCTCTACTGATATTTGACCTGCAAGTGTATCAAAACTAACATTATTCATATCTACATCAAAAATATTTTCTTCGTCATAAGTTAAATATATTTCGTATATATCTGTAGGTTGTGCGTCGTTTGGTATTTTAAATGTTACTTCTACAAGTTTACCTGTACTTGTATCATTATCAAATCTCGCACTCGTGTATGAAATATTAAATGGTTTCATTGATAAATCTCCACTTGGAGTGTATCCTTCCCATGACGAAACATTATTTACTTCGATAATAGTTAATTTTTCATCATAATTAATACTGAAAGCTACTCCTACTATGCCTGGATTTTTTGTAACTGCTATAGGTACTACAACTTCTTCGCCTGCTTTTCCAGTTGCATTTCCTACTGAAACTACTCCGTTTTCAGTCGCACTAGCAACTACACTAAATGAAAATATTGAACTTATAATTAATATTGATAATAAAAGAGATAGTATTTTTTTATGTTTCATATGTTAAAACTTCCTTTCTTGAATATAACAATTATAATGTTATATCCCAACCACCCATTAAGTATCTTCTTAATATTGTTGTATCTTTAATATTAATATTACCATCGCTATTTACATCTAACGCTTCAACGTTTAATTTAACGTCCCAGCCACCCATTATGTAACGGCTTAGATATACTACGTCTTTCATATTAACTGTACCATCTCCATCAGCATCGCCTTTTATCACATCAGATGCTACGTTTACAGTAAATGTAATTGTCTGACTATCGTAAGTAACTACTATTACTTGTTGTCCAACTGTATCAAGCAGTGTAGTTGAGCAAGTAAATCCTGTATTAATAGTTTCTTGACTACCATCACTTTTATTCACCACCAACTGTAAACCTTGTGTATCTAACGAATCTCCAACTGTATAATCAACTTTTCTTGGTAGCTGTTCTATTTCTATTGAAGTTGTTGTTATTTCCTCTTCAATGTCAAATTCCACTGTACTACTTTTTCTTAATTCATTTATTACATTTGTAGTTTCTAGTTCTACTTTATAGCTACCTGCTTCTAAATCTTCAAGTGTATATGGTGATGTAACGTTATTTATTACTGTTTGCGTATAAGTTCCATCTGCGTTTTCTTTGTATACTCTTAGATTATTAGAATTTACTGCATAATTATCTACCCATTCAATCACACAATTTTTTTCAGATACATTATATTCTAATTGTGTTTGCTCATATTCGTATTTGTATATTTGGAAACTTTGAGCTGGTGTACCATTCGGATAAAGAATGGAAACATTTGAACCTGGATCGCTAAAATTACCCCAAATCTCTATAACTCCTATGCCCATCATTGATTTAATTTGATAGTTTCCATTTTCTCCGTAAATCTGCCATCTTTGTGCATTACTATCATTTGAAGTGCAAGTTTGTATATTATTTTGGTTCTCTAAACTAAAATCTTTTAAATCCATAACTTCCCCATTTGACATAGAAATTATTTTATAAGAACCATTGTCTTGTCTTTCAAATTTCCAAAGTTGTTTTTCATCATACATATCATTTTCAGCAGATAATTCTACGTTTATCCCATTTACTGTTAAATGTTTCCAACTATCACCTTTAATGATAAACGCATAAAAATCATCACCCAAATTTTGAAGTTCGCCAAATCCTTTAACTTCTACTGTAAAGCTAGTTGATTTTCCAGTTTCTACTCCAATTATCGTAATGGATTTGGAAAAGCTAATTGAAGTTTTGCAC
>CAYJFG010000042.1:9590-18211 GCA_964369305.1 uncultured Eubacteriales bacterium | reverse complement strand
AGGTTTTTTATTTGCATCTACTGCATATTTAACGTTAAATTCATTTATTTATGGTAATGCAAACGATATGAATGCATTTTATTTAGCGTTGCATCAAATAGTAACTCCATTTACATGGTTAAGTGTGTTACTCTTAGCGTACATATTATTAATTCGCTTTGATATTCTACATGGCTATAAAGTTAAGTCAGATATACTACAAAAAACTATTGAAAAAGAAAAAATGTTAAATCAATTTATTATAAACAAAATTGATATTATATACGAAATTGATTGTACAGAAAATTTAATATTAAGACGTATTGTTAATGGTGAAGATAAAGAGGTTGGAAATTTCCCGCCTTATGAAGAGTATTTGAGAAATTTTATTGAAAAAAGAATTTTAGATAATGACAAAGCTTTAGTTTGGAAAACTGCAAGTGTTTTTAACTTATTAACATCTTATAAAAGTGGTTTTGAGTCGCACACAATTCATTTTAAAGAACTTGATAATAGAGGTGTTTATCGTTGGATGGAGATGTCTATAACAGTTCAAAAAAACCAAAACAACGAAAATGTAATTGCACTACTTGTTATAAAAGATATTGATGCGGAAAAAACTCAGTTACTAGAAAGCCAAGACCGTGCAGAGCGTGACTCACTAGTAGGTGCTTACAATAAATTAACTACACAAGTTAAAATAGAGGAGCTTTTAAAACATACTAGAAAAGGTGCGTTATTTATACTGGATATTGACAATTTTAAAGGAATTAACGATACAAAGGGTCACCCATTCGGCGATAAAGTGTTGCAATATTTATATAAAAGAATAGCAAATACTTTTAGAGAGCAAGATATCATAGGACGAGTTGGTGGAGATGAATTTATTATTTTCCTTAATAGTCCGCCAAATGTTGGGATAATAGAAAATAGAGCTAAAGAGTTATGTCAAGATATACACGTTCCATTCACTGATGAAAAAGGCGAAAGCATTACAGTAACAATCAGCGTAGGTATTTCACTATCGCCTCAACATGGAAACGATTTTGAATCTTTATATAGTTGTGCAGATAAAGCGTTGTACAATTCAAAAAGAAAAGGTAAAAATACATATACTATATATGAAATTATATAATACAATACCCACAAAGTTAAAAGTAAACTTTGTGGGTAACTTTTTAATTTTAAAAAAGTGTTCAATTTGTTATTGAAGTTTTCGTCTATTTTATATATAAAACACGTAAATAAATATGTTTATGTACAGATTGTTGACTTTATGTTTGCAAAAGAAAATTTAGATAATTAAATAAAACTTTCATTATAAAAGTTTAAAATTTCATTCATTAAATTATTATCTAATTCGGTAAACAAATTCATATCAAGATTTTTGCTTATATAATTAGTGCGTTCAGCTACTGTTATTTCGTGGTCTAAGGAATTTACATATTTTGAAAAATCTGCATTGAAATCATCTATATAATTTAAAGAATTATAAGAGTTTAGTATGTAATTATGCCCTTTATCTTTTAATGATATAAATTTAAAATTAGGGTCGTTTTTGTATTCATCATATAACATTGTAAATTGAGGATTATATGGGACAACGTCGTCATCTTCGCTATGTATTATAAGTGTTTTAGTTTTTGTAGTATTAAATCCGTTAATAGCGTTTGTTGTTGCATATTCGCCAAATTTCAAATTTTCATATAAAGACACATAAGGGATTAAGACATTTATTATACCACCTACCATCTTTTGCCCCTCAAACTTAATCATATCAGATGAATTATTAAACCCTGAAACCATAACAACAGATGATATATCTTTTTGAAAATTCAGTACATTAGATACAGAATATCCTCCCCAGCTATGACCAAAAAGCATTATAGGTAGATTGTTATATTCATCATTATTTTTTATAAAATTGATTGCATAATCTAAGTCGATTACACCTTGTGGAACACCCTCTATATCGTCGCCTTGGCTTTCGTCATTTCCTGTAACATCATATGCAAATACTGTATATCCATTTGATGTGAAAAAGTCTGCAACACCCATATATGCATTATGACCACCGCCACCCATTCCATGTGAGATTATTATTACACCATGAGCGTTGATATTATCTTTTGAATAAATATATCCGCTAAGCTCCTGATTTTTATTAGATGTGAAGCTTACTTTTTCTGCCATTAAGCCGTTATATTGCTTAATATCACGTTTAAGTAATTCAGATGTTTCGTATCTCATACTAAAATTTATTTCGTATAGAATAATAGAAGTAAAAAAAGGTATAACAAACAAAATTAGTACAAGTGATGTTGAAATAATAATTATTTTTTTTCGTTTATTTTTCATTAAATTGCTCCTTTTAAAAGTTAAAAACGGTTAAAGATTTTCATGTGATAATCAATTATAATTAAAGTTATGTATCTATTCTCTTTAAGTCCAAAATTGTTTTGTTGCGGTAAACTATATCTGTTCTACAAGTGAAACCTTGCTTGCTCCAAAATGAATTGCCTTTGTTGTTATTTTTAAAAACAACAAGAAATACTTTACTTATGTCTTCGTTTTTAAGTGCTTCCATCACTGCATCAAGTAACTTTTCGCCAATTCCTTTACGCTGTTCTTTTTGTGATACTGCTGTATGGTAAATTATACCTCTTCGTCCATCGTGACCTGCTATAATTGCACCTATTATATTATTTTCATGTTCTGCAACAAAACAAGTATCGGGGTTTCTAAGTAAGTATCTATTTATCCCGTCCCTTGAATCGTCAATATCATTTAATCCCATTCCAGATGTGTTTATCCATAAATCGTAAACACTATCATAGTCATTTATAGTCATTTTTCGTATCTGCATAAATATCTCCTAGCTATTTCGACACAACCCATAATTGATGTGTTTGTTATTATACTAAATTATAGCATTATCATGAACGTTTTACAAGCGGATAATTAATGTTACAACTTATACTTTTAAATTTTGAAAAATTTTTATTGCCAAAATATTAAAAATATGGTATTATTACCATTATGTAAAATGATAATATTTTAGAGGTGGTTTTTTCTTGGACATTAATATTATAATGGGAATTGCAATTTTTGTACTCATTATGTTGTCAGGTTTCTTTTCTTCAACTGAAACTGCATTTTCATCAGTAAACACTATTCGTTTACGTCACTATGCAGAAAAAGGTAATAAAAAAGCAAAAACAGCTTTATTTGTAACAGATAATTACGATAAAGCACTAACTACAATTTTGATTGGAAATAATATTGTAAATATAGGTTCATCGGCACTTGCAACTGTATTATGCATAAACCTTTTTGGAGATGCAGGAGCGGCTATTAGTACAGGTGTTATTACTCTTTTAGTTTTAACTTTTGGAGAGGTTTTACCAAAAAGTTTAGCCAAAGAATATGCTGAAATTTTTTGTTTAAAAACAGCAGGTGCTTTAAAAGTTTTAATGACTATTTTCTCTCCATTTGTTCATTTCTTTATATTACTTAAGAAATTTGTTTTAAAATTGATAAGTAAAGATAATGACGAACCTTCAGTTACAGAAGATGAGTTAAAGTATATTATAGAGAGCATTGAAGAAGAGGGTGTGCTAGAAGAACAAGAAAGCAACTTAGTTCAATCAGCTTTAGACTTTGACGAACAAACAGTACAAGAAATTTTAACTCCACGTGTAGATATTACAGCAATAAATGTAAATGATAAAATAGAAGATGTAGCAAAATTAATTATATCTGAAAGATATTCAAGAATACCTGTATATGGTGATAGTATAGACAATATTTTGGGTATACTACATACAAGAGATTTTTTAGAATGTCTTGTAAATGGAGAAAAACCAACAGTAAAAAAACTTATTCAACCAGCGTATTTTATTTATAAAACAAAAAAACTGTCAAAAGTTTTAGCTGACTTTAAATTAAATAAATTGAATATTGCAATTGTTACTGATGATTACGGCGGAACAGTTGGAATAGTTACAATGGAAGACTTGCTAGAAGAACTTGTTGGAGAAATTTGGGACGAAGATGAAGAAATACAATTGCCTTATAAACTTATCAGTGACAACTGCTATGAAGTAAACGGCGATTTGAATTTAGCTGAATTACTAGAACTGTTTGATTTAAATAGTGATTATATAGATGTTGACAGTGTGTCAGTAGGCGGTCTTGTTTTTGAAAGTTTAGGTTATATTCCTAAAAAAGATGAAATTCTAAAATATAAAGAATTTGAAATTAAAGTTTTAGACGTGTCAGAACAAAGAGTAAACACATTAGAAATAACGTATATTCCTAAAAAAGAAGAAGTAGAGTAATATAATATTCCCAACAATTTACAATTTCGGTTGAATTTTTAAAAGGATTGTGGTATATTATATAATTAGTTGTTAATCTATAATATAGTACGAGGTGTTTTTATGAGAATATTAATTATGTCAGCGTCTACTGGCGGAGGACATAAAAGAGCTTCCCAAGCGTTTAATTCATACGTTGAAAAGAACCACCCAGAAGATGAAGTTTATATCATAGATACATTAGAGCATATTGGACATTATTTTAACAAGTTCATTTCAGATGGATATACATTTTTAGTGAAAAATGTACCAAACATCTATGGTAGTGTTTATGATTTATCAGATAGAGAAACAGTACTAAACAATTTTCTAGATAAAGTATTAGAACAAGTTGCAAAAAAACTTCTAATAGTTATTGAAGAATATAAACCTGATGTAATAATATCTATGCACCCATTCGCTACAACAATGGCTAATACATTAAAAAAGAATGGCAGTATTGATATACCATTAACTTGTGTAGTAACAGATTTTGGACTACATAAAACTTATATAAATGAAAAAGTAGACGATTATGTAGTATCAAGTAAAGAAATGGTAGACGCACTTGTAAAATATGGTGTAGATAAAAATATAATACATCCAGTTGGTATACCAATTTTTGAAGAATTTTACGAAAAATATAATAAAAATGAACTTCTTACACAAATGAATTTAGACGAAAACAAAAAAACAATATTAATAATGGCAGGTAGCTTTGGCGTTACTGATATTTTAAAGATTTATGAGAATATTAATGAGATAGAAGAAGATTTCCAAATAATTGTTATTACAGGCAGAAACCAAAAATTGTACGACTCATTTGAGGAAATGCTAGAAAAATCGAATGCAACTAAGAAAAAGTTAAGATATAGTTCTGCATATTCACGAAAAGGCAAGCCACTGCACGTTAAAAAAAATAATTCCAATGAAAACGTTATTGACTTATTTATAAGTAAAATATCTAAAGATAAAGAAAACGAAAGCGATTTTATTAAGTATTTAAAAGAACAAAATAACAAAACTAAGAAGAGATTTAACTTTATAGTTAAAAAATCTAAACATAATTTGACAACTAGTAATGCAATATTTAGAGCTAGTAAGAAACAACCAAAGACATTTAAAACAACAAAATTATTATTTTTTATAAATAATGTAAATGTTTATATGAATGTAGCAGACTTAATTGTAACAAAACCAGGTGGACTAACTGTGTCGGAGTCGCTTGCGTGTACTTTGCCAATGGCAATTTTTCAGGCTTTCCCTGGGCAAGAAATGCAAAACGCTCAATATTTAGTTAGTAAAAACATGGCGGTTATGTTACCTAAGGCAAAAGAAGAGTGTAAGCAAGTAATTAAAGACTTACTTACTCATGAAACAAAGTTAGATGATATGAAAAATGCTTGCAGAAGATATTATAATAATAAATCGGCAGAAAATGTATATAAAATTTCAAAAAATAGATTTGAAGAAATTTGTAATAATAACCTAGAGTAATTTAATTGTAACATTTTATTGTTTTATTTATGTATCGTTTAGCATAAAATTTGGAGGATAATTAGTGACAAAACTGAAAAATAAAAAAATAAATGGTACGCTTTTATTAAATATTTTTGTAATATTTGTAGCATTATTTTTTGTAGTATATTTTTGTGTGTCAGATCAAGGACTTTTTGACTTTATAAGGTCTGGTCAAACAATAATAGCTGGTTGGATTTTATTAGCTATTTTTTCCCATTTTTTCAATATTTTTGTTGACTCTATAGTAACATTTATGTTTTTAAGGTCAATGAATGAAAAAGTAAGTTTATGGGACGGCGTCAAAATCAGTATGGTTGGGCAGTTTTTTAGTGCTATAACACCGTCTGCAACTGGTGGACAACCAATGCAAGTTTATTTAATGTCAAAAATGAATATAGGTGTAGGTGTTGCATTTTCAGCTATGATGCAAAAATTTATTGTGTATCAAGTTGTAACTACTCTATTTAGTATAATTGCAATTGTTGTAAGAGCTGACTTTTTTACTCAAAGTATGACAAGTACAGCTATGTGGGTGTTTGTTTTGTGGGGGTTTGGCTCACAACTGCTTGTTACAACTATGTTTTTCTTAGTTTCATTTAGCAAAACAATAGCAAAACTTGCTTTAAAATTATTTACTTTTGTTGTAAATAAATTTAAATTCATAAAAGATAAAGAAAAGAAAATACAAGGTTTTACAGATCAAATTACTAATTTCTCTGTAAACAATAAAAAAATAATTAAAAAACCTAAACTGCTGATATCTTCATTTATACTTGTTTTTATACAAGTTTTATCTATTTTATCAGTACCTTACTTTATATATAGAGCGTTTGATTTAAGCGGTACATCTTATATAGATGTAATTGTGTCGCAATCTTATGTAAACTTATCAACAAGCATGGTGCCACTTCCAGGAGCGGCTGGGGCTGCCGAAATAGGGTTTGCTGCATTTTTTTCAGGAACAATACCAGAAACAACTATAAAATCAGCTTCACTTATTTGGCGTTTTATTACGTATTATGGAACTATAATAGTAAGCGCACCTTTCTCAAGATTTACAAAAGATAAAAGAATTAGAGAAGAACAAGAAAGAATAGATAAAGAGTTTGAAGAAAATAAAGAAATTGAAGAAAAGGCTGTAAATAACGAAGAGCATAACACCCAGATTAACGAAACGGACGACAATTGAAATATCTTACGAAGAAAGTGGAAAAATATGTCAGAAATTAAAATAAGCGTTATAGTACCTATTTATAACGTTGAAATATACATTGAAAGAGCTTTAATTTCACTTGCGAAACAATCATTTAAACATTTTGAAGTTATTATGGTAAATGATTGTTCTACAGATAAAAGTGGCATTATTGCAAATAAATATGCAAATGAATATGATAATTTTAAACTAATTAATCTTGAAAAAAATAGCGGTCTTTCAAATGCTAGAAATAAAGGTTTAGAAGTAGCTGTTGGTGAATGTGTAACTTTTTTTGATAGTGATGATAGATACGATACTGAATTTTTGTCAAAAATGTATAATAAGTTGATTGAAAGTGATGCTGATGTAGTTTACTGTAATTACGCACTGCACTTTTATGATGCTGATATTAAGTATAAAATACTATGTAGAAAGCCGTTTAATAAGATATATACTGGAAAGCAAATGTCTAAATTAACATCAGCAGATTTTAGAGGGCGTTCTTATATATGGAATAAGCTTTGGAAAAAGTCACTTTTTACTCAAAATCCGCAAATTACTTTCCCTGATATGTGTTATGAAGATTTAGCAGTAGTATCAATATTATTTAGAAGAGCGAAAAAAGTTGCAGTTATAAACGATTGTTTGTATTATTACACTCAAAGAAAAGATAGTATAATAGCGTCAATGACAGAGAAAAAACTAAATGAATATCACCATGCACTATATCTGCTTAAAAGCCATTTTCAAAAAAATGATGATTATAGTTATTATAAGTTTGCTATCTTTAGGTTGTTTTTGTCTATGTTTTTTTGTGTTTCGATAAATGTATTAAGAATTAAATCTTTTGATAGTAAAGATATGACATACATAAAACTAATGGCAAAAGAATATAAAAAGCTGATAAAAATTATTACTACAGATTATTCAAAAGATTAGTTTAATAATTATAATATGATATATTTTGAGTGCTAAAACTTTTTTACTCAATTGCTTGACAAAAAATATCAGTAGTATTATAATTGTTTTATAAAGTGATATTTAATGCATTAGCATTTTGTCATAAATTTTTAGATAGGAGAACTTATATTATGAAAAAAATCAAAACTTTAGAAACACGTGACCTTAAAAAAAGCGTTAAACAAGGTGGTTGTGGTGAGTGCCAAACTTCTTGTCAATCAGCTTGCAAAACTTCTTGCGGTGTTGCAAACCAACCATGTGAGAAAAAATAATTTTGTTTAAAGCAAAAATAAAAATGCCGCCTTTTTTTGTTTAATGGGTAGGCGTTTTTTTATGTTTAAAACGTATTGGTAAGGGAGAAAAATATGATACATCAATATAAATTAAATGGTTATAACATCATTTTAGATGTTTACAGTAATGCTATACATATTGTAGATGATATAGCTTACGATATTATAAGCTTATATAAAAACAAAAGTATAGAAGATTTAAAAGAAATTATTTTAAAAAAATATAAAGATTTAACACTTGAAGATTTAAACGAATACATACAGGAAATTTGTGAGATAGAAAGCAGTGGCAAACTATTTTCAGATGATATATAT
>CAYJFG010000042.1:8030-9580 GCA_964369305.1 uncultured Eubacteriales bacterium | reverse complement strand
AGTTAAACGTTATAAATGCTGATACTTTAAAAGCACTATGTCTTCATATATCACATTCTTGTAATTTAAGTTGTGAATATTGCTTTGCAAGTCAAGGTAATTTTAAAGGTGATAAAGCTTTAATGAGTTTTGAAGTTGGAAAAAAAGCGTTAGATTTTTTAATTGAAAATTCAAAAGGTAGAAGAAATTTAGAAGTTGACTTTTTCGGTGGCGAGCCACTTATGAACTGGGACGTAGTAAAAAATCTTGTAAAAGATGCAAGAGAACAAGAAAAAATACACAATAAAAATTTCAGATTTACACTTACAACAAACGGTGTATTGATAGATGATGATATTATAGAATTTTCAAACAAAGAAATGCACAACATAGTACTTTCGCTTGATGGACGAAAAGAAGTACACGACCATTTTAGAAAAGATTATGCAGGTAAAGGTAGCTATGATAAAGTAGTGCCTAAATTTTTAGATTTTGTAAATAAAAGAGATGGTAAAAATTACTACATGAGAGGTACATTTACAAGAAATAATCTTGATTTTACAAAAGACATTATGCATATGTACGACTTAGGTTTTAAAGAATTAAGCATGGAGCCTGTAGTGTGTGAAGTAGGCGACAAAAACGAATTACAAGAAAAAGACAAAGAAATCTTATTTGAGCAATATGAAATACTTGCTAAAAAAATGATAGAACTTGAAAAAAAAGGTGAGGGCTTTACATTCTACCACTATATACTAGACTTAAAACATGGACCATGTATACATAAAAGAGTAAGCGGTTGCGGTAGTGGAACTGAATATCTTGCAGTTACACCGTGGGGTGAGTTTTTCCCATGTCATCAATTTGTATCTGACAAAAAATATTCAATGGGTAATGTTGACATAGGCGTAATAAATAAAGTGGCACAAGAGGAATTTAAAAATTGTAATATCTACACAAAAGATGAATGTAAAGAGTGTTGGGCAAAACTTTACTGTTGTGGTGGTTGTGCAGCAAACTCTTACCACGTTACTGGAGATATTAAAGGTATATACAAATATGGGTGCGATTTATTCAAAAAGCGTAAGTTAAATTATGAATACACCTATAGCAAATTTTATAAAAAATTATATAAAAAAAGATGTTTCACGCTTGCACGTTCCAGGGCATAAAGGTAAAAATTTTTTAGGTATAGAAAAATTTGATATTACAGAAGTTCATGGAGCAGATTATATTTATAATCCTCAAGGTATAATTTTAGAAAGCGAAAATAATGCGACGAAATTTTTTGAAAGTCAACATACATATTATTCAACAGGCGGTAGTTCTCAATGTATAAAAGCTATGATATTTACAGCTTTAACTTTAAAAAATAAAAGTAAAAGAATTTTAGCTACTAGAAATTCCCATATTTCCTTTTTAAATGCTTGTGCATTACTTGATGTTGATGTTAAGTGGTTATATCCTAAAAAAATGGAAAATTTATGCTCGTGCATTATAAGTGCGTCTGAAATTGATAATCAAATAGAAAGCATGGACGAAAAACCATTTGCTTTATACGTTACATCTCC
>CAYJFG010000042.1:430-8020 GCA_964369305.1 uncultured Eubacteriales bacterium | reverse complement strand
AATGGGATATCCCTTTACTAGTAGATAATGCACATGGAAGTTATTTAAAATTTTTAAATGAAAGTATTCATCCTATTGATTTAGGTGCAGATATTTGTTGTGATAGTAGCCATAAAACATTGCCAGTTCTTACAGGTGGTGCGTATATGCATATATCAAAAAACACAAAATATGAATTTGAAAATATTTATAAATCGCTTGAGATGTTTGGTTCTACTAGTCCGTCATATTTAATATTACAGTCGCTTGACTTATGCAATGTATACTTAGAAAAAAATAATATAAGTGAATTTGCAAAAAAGATTGATACTTTAAAAAAAGATATTATATCAATGGGTTTTACCATATATGGAAATGAACCTTTAAAAATAGTTTTAGATTTAAGATGTATTAAGAATAGTGATAAATTAATTGAAAGACTAAATAATAATTTAATTGAATGTGAATTATACGACGAAGATTTTTTAGTTATGATGTTTACACCTTTTAATAAAGATGAAGATATCATAAAAATAATTAAAGTTTTAAACGATTTTGAAATTGAAAAAAAAGAAAATAAAAACACTTTTATTTACGAAAAACCACAACAAGTTATGAGTATACGAGAAGTTTTATTTTCAAAACATAAAAAAATAAATATCGATAAAAGTGTTGGGTGTATTTGTTTTAGTAGTCCTACATCATGTCCACCAGCAGTACCAATAGTATCAAGTGGTGAGTTAATAACGCAAAACTTAATTGAAATTTTAAAAAGATACAATATTAATTCTATTGAAGTAGTAATTGATTAATATTTTAAAGTTGTTTACGATTATTTAACAAAACATTTTAAGTCAACTATTGAAGAAAAATAATATTTATGGTATTATTTTATGTAAGAGTTTAGATTGGAGCGTTTTATGAATTTAAAAGAAAATAATGTAAATGATAATTTTTTATCAGATACACAACAAAATGAATATATGCAACTAGTAACTGAAATTATGCAAGTAAGAGCAATTGGAGATAGTCCAAAAGCTTTTATACACACATATGGTTGTCAGCAAAATGTGTCAGATAGTGAAAAAATAAAAGGTATGCTCACATTAATGGGCTACTCAATGACTGACGAAAAAGAAAAAGCAGACTTAATACTATTTAACACTTGTGCAGTGCGTGAACACGCTCAAGATAGAGTATTTGGCAATGTAGGAGCATTAAAAGCACTTAAAAAGAAAAATCCATCATTATTAATAGCGTTATGCGGTTGTATGACAGAGCAAGAACACGTAGCCAATAAGCTTTACAAAAGTTTTCCATTTGTAGGGCTTGTTTTTGGAACGCATTATTTGCATAAATTTCCAGAGTTACTATATAAAAGTTTATCATCTGGTAAAAGAGTTTTTGAACGAGGCGAAGACGACAAAATTATACACGAGGGAATACCTGTAAAGCGTGATAAAACGTTTAAAGGGTTTATTCCAATAATGTATGGTTGCGATAATTTTTGTTCTTATTGTATAGTTCCATATGTTAGAGGACGTGAAAGAAGCCGTGCATCTAAAGATATCATAAATGAAGCTATGGAAATGGTTAATTTAGGATATAAAGAAATTACACTACTCGGACAGAATGTAAATTCATATGGTAAAGGGTTAGATGAAGATATAACATTCTCAAAACTTTTACAAAAACTTGACGCCATTGAGGGTGATTATGTAATAAGATTTATGACATCGCACCCAAAAGATTGTAACAAGGATTTAATAGATGTTATTGCAAATTCTAAACATATAAGCACACATCTCCACTTACCTTTCCAAAGTGGTAGTGATAAAGTTTTAAAAGATATGAATAGAAATTACACAAAAGAAAAATATATTGATATGATAAATTACGCTAAAAGTAAAATAGAAAATTTATCGCTTACAAGTGATGTAATTGTAGGATTTCCAACAGAAACACATGAGGACTTTTTAAAGACTATTGACCTTATCCGTGAAGTAGAATTTTCATCTTTATTTACTTTTATCTACTCACGACGTGAAGGCACACCAGCACAAAAACTTGAAAATGTAGCAACAGATGAAGAAAAGTCAAAGTGGTTTTCATCTCTTTTAAAAGAGCAAGAGGAAATTGCATCAAAAAGAAGTGCTAAAATGGTATCGAAAGTATATAAAGTTTTAGCAGAAGAGGAAACAGGGAAAAACAATGAGATATCTGGGCGTACTTCAGGCAATATTATTATAGAGTTTGAAGCGTCAAAAGATGTTATAGGCTCATTTGTTTTAGTAGAAGTAACAAAAGCAGGTAATTATGTCTTAAAAGGCAAATTAATAGAAAAAATCTAAGGGAGTTTTAAAACATGGAAAACATAATTAAATTAGCAAGAGAAATTGGTATGGAAATTCAAAAAGAAGATGCATATATTCAACTAGGCATAGCACAACAACAAAGTGATGAAGATAAAGAGTTACAAGACTTAATCGGCGAATTTAACTTAAAAAGAATGGCTATAAATAATGAAGCGTCAAGCCCAACTAGAGATGACGAAAAACTTCAAACATTAAATAGCGAGATGAGAGAAGTATATCAAACAATCATGGCTAATGAAAATATGAAAAACTATAACGATAAAAAACAAGCTATGGATACTTTAGTTCAAAGAGTAGTTGCAATTATCACACAATCAGCACAAGGCGAAGACCCAACTACAACTGATTACTCACCAAGTTGTGGCGGTAGTTGTTCTTCTTGTTCAGGTTGCTAATTTCAAAATAAAAGTATAAAAGAGGTGGAAAAAATGGCAGAATATTCTCCAATGATGAAACAGTATTTTAAAATTAAAGAAGAAAATAAGGATAGTATTCTCTTTTTCCGCCTTGGCGACTTTTACGAGATGTTTTTTGAAGATGCAAAAATTGCTTCAAGAGAATTAGAACTTACATTAACTGGGCGTGAATGTGGGCAAGAGCAGAGAGCTCCTATGTGTGGAATACCTCATCATAGTAGCGAAACTTACATTGCTCGTCTTGTTTCAAAAGGTTTTAAAGTTGCAATTTGTGAACAAGTAAGCGACCCTAGTGCAAGCAAAGGAATAGTAGAGCGTGACGTTGTTAGAGTTATAACACCTGGCACGGTTATGGAAAGCAGTATGCTTGAAGAAAGTAAAAACAACTTTATATGCTCAATTTTTTCAAGTGAAAATAAAATTGGTCTTGCATTTTGCGATGTTTCAACTGGTCAACTAGATGCTACTACACTTTTAGATAAAGATATTTACTTAAAACTAAAAAACGAGCTTGCAAGGTTTAAACCTAGAGAGATTTTACTCAATAGTCAAACATTATCATTTAAAAAACTTTCTGATTTTATTAAGGATAAAATGAGTGCAAACGTTGAGTTATTTGAAGATGATAAGTATAAAATAGAAGATTGTAGAGAAAAAATAATTTCCCAATTTTCAAAGCAAAAGGCTCAAGAGTTTGAAACGCAAAATGAAATTGAATTATTATACGCTTTAGGCGGATTATTATCTTATTTAAAGCAGACCCAAAAAAAAGGATTAGAACGCATTTCAAATATTGAAGTTTACTCATGGGAACAATATATGAATTTAGATTTTAGTACAGTAAGAAACTTAGAATTACTCGAAACCATGAGGAATAAAGATAGAAAAGGCTCACTACTGTGGGTTTTAGATAAATCAAAAACGGCAATGGGCAAAAGGCTTATTAGGTTGTGGATAGAACAACCTTTAGTAAGTTGTGCAAAAATAATTGACCGTCAAAACGCACTTGAAGAGCTTTTGTCAAATACAGTTCAAAGGCTTGAAATTATAAATTATTTAACAGGTATTTATGATATTGAGAGAATTTTAACAAGAATAGTTTACGGAAATTGCAACGCAAGAGATTTAAGAAATTTTGCACAAGCAATAGAAAATTTACCACAAATCAAAGAATTAACAAGTGTATTTGCACAAAGTATGTTAAGTCAAATTACAAATAATATTGATACATTAAAAGATATCTACGATATAATTAATAATGCAATAGTAGAAAAACCGCCAATAAGCATAAAAGATGGCGAAATGATAAAAGAGGGATATAACGAAGAACTAGACATTTTAAGAGGAGATATGACAAACTCAGGAGAAATTTTAGCAAAAATCGAAGCTGAGCAAAGAAAAATTACAGGTATCCCAAAACTTAAAATATCTTATAATAGGGTTTTCGGTTATTATATAGAAGTTTCAAACTCGTATAAAAATATGGTTCCAAGTGAATACATAAGAAAACAAACGCTTACAAATTGCGAGCGTTTCATAACTCAAGAGTTAAAAGATATTGAAGGTAGAATTTTAGGTGCAAAAGAAAAATCGTTTGCACTTGAATTTAAATTATATGAAGAAGTAAGAGAACAAATTGCTATAAATATGAAAAGAGTGCAAATAACTGCAAAAGCTATAGCTACACTTGATGTGCTATGCTCACTTGCAACTGTTAGTGCTGAAAATAGATATGTAAAACCAATTATTAATTTAAATGGTTTTATAGATATAAAAGAGGGAAGACACCCAGTAGTACAAGAGCTTTTAGATATTCCATTTGTTCCAAACGATACGATGCTTGACTTAAACGAGAATAAAGCAGCTATCATAACAGGACCAAACATGGCAGGTAAATCAACGTATATGCGTCAAGTGGCACTTATAACTTTAATGGCACAAATAGGTTGTTACGTTCCAGCTAAAAGTGCAAAAATAGGAATAGTTAGTAGTATTTTTACAAGAGTTGGTGCGTCTGATGATTTAGCCTCAGGGCAGTCAACTTTTATGGTAGAGATGAGCGAAGTTGCAAACATACTTAGCAACGCAAATAAAAATAGTTTAATTATTTTTGACGAAATAGGACGAGGTACATCAACTTATGACGGTATGTCAATTGCTCGTGCCGTTTTAGAATATGTAGTTGATAAAAAAAGATTAGGAGCAAAAACACTTTTCGCAACGCATTATCACGAACTTACAGAACTTGAAAATTTACTTGACGGTGTAAAGAATTATAATATAGCAGTAAAAAAACGTGGCGACGATATAACTTTTTTACGTAGAATAGTAAGAGGTGGAGCAGATGAAAGTTATGGTATTGAAGTTGCAAAACTAGCAGGTGTTCCGCTATCAGTTATAAAAAGAGCAAAGTGCATTTTAAAAGAGATGTACGAACTTGAGGGAAACAGTAAAAGTGTTTACGTGGAGTGCGAAAAGCAAGTTGAAGTTCAAGAGGAGTTTTCTCTATTTGACTTTAGCAACAACGCAATAAGCGATAAATTAAAATCTATAGATATAAATACTCTAACGCCTATAGAATCAATGAATGTTTTGTCAGAACTTATAAAAATGGCAAATAAAAATTAAAGTGGTGATATTTTGGGTAAAATCAACGTTTTAGATAGACATACAGCCGAATTAATAGCAGCAGGTGAAGTTGTAGAAAGGCCAAGCTCAGTAGTAAAAGAGCTTTTGGAAAACTCTATCGATGCGGGTTCTACTGCAATAACTGTTGAGATTAAAAACGGCGGTATCAAATATATAAGAATAACAGATAATGGACAAGGTTTTTTACGAGAAGATGTACCAAAAGCATTTTTACGTCACGCTACTAGCAAAGTGAAAACTCAAAATGACCTTGATAAAATTATGACTTTAGGATTTAGAGGCGAAGCACTAGCAAGTGTAAGTGCAGTGGCAAATGTTGAGCTTTTAACGTGTGAAACGCATGAGGATATTGGCACAAGATACGTAATTTCAGGTGGTATAGAGCAAGTGTATGAGGAAATCGGTTGCCCTAAAGGATCTACAATAATGGTACGTGATATGTTTTACAATGTGCCAGCTAGAATGAAATTTTTGAAAAAAGACGTTACAGAAGCTAATGCAATTGCAAGTGTGCTTGATAAATTAGCACTATCACACCCACAAATTGCATTTACCTTTATTAGAGATGGTAAACAAACACTTAAAACTATAGGTGATGGAAAATCTTTATCAGCTATATACTGCGTATATGGAAGAGAATTTGCAAAAGATTTACTACAAGTTGATTATGATTTAAACGGTATTAAAGTTGACGGATATGTAAGTAAGCCTCAAAATGCTCGCCCTAATAGAAATATGCAAGATTTTTTTATAAATGGTCGCTTTGTAAAAAGTAAGACGGCATTTGCAGCAATTGAACAAGCCTTTAAAAATACTTTGATGGTTTCAAAATTTCCAGCGTGTGTATTATATTTAAAAATGGACGAAAGTTTACTTGATGTAAATGTTCACCCAGCAAAAACAGAAGTAAGGTTTGTAAATGAAAAATCTGTTTTTGAAGCGGTATATCATGCAGTTAAAAGTGCATTACTAAAAACTAATTACACAAAAGAAATGGACATTAAAACAAAATTTCAAAATGAAAATATGTTTAAATTACCAGAAACTGAGGCGAAAACTCAGTTACCTGTGGTTGAAGTTAAAACAGAAAATATAAAGATTAATACTGAAAATAAATCTATTTTTGAAGATAGAAAACCAGCAGTTATAAAGTCTTACAATGAAATTTTGATAAATGAAGAACAAAACAGAAATTATAGATTAAATGATAGTATATATGATAATCAAAATACAAAAATCGATATAAATATTTTTGTAGAAGATGATGAAACTGCGGAAAATAACGACACTGAAAACACAACCAAAGAAATTAAACCTATAATTAATGTCGTGCAAGAAGATATAAAACCTTTAATTAAAGAAGAGGAAAAAGTAACTTATATTGGTGAGGTTTTCAGCACATACATAATAGTTGAAAAAAATAATAGCGAAATAATATTTATAGATAAACACGCATTGCATGAAAGAATTATTTTTGAAAAACTTAAAACTTGTAAAGATACTTTAGTCCAATACCTACTTATACCACAAAGTGTAACGCTTGCTAAAATAGAGTACGACGTTATAATTAATAACATACAAACACTTTATAATTTAGGTTTTGAGGTTGAGGAACTTGGTGTTGGAAATATAATTGTAAGGTCTGCACCTAGCTACTTTGAAAATGAAGATATCAAAAATGTTATTATAGAAATAGCTACTTCATTACTAGAAAATAAAAAAGACATTAGCACAAGTTTTATGGACGAAATATACCATAAAGTTCCGTGCAAGGCAGCAATTAAAGCAGGCGATATAAATACAAAGGAAGAGCTTTTAGCGTTGTGGGATAAGCTAAAAGATGATGAAAACTTAACGCACTGCGCACATGGTAGACCAACAAGCGTTATTATGACTAAAAGAGAGTTGGAAAAACAATTTGGAAGAATTTAAAAATGAAAAAATAAATGTTATAGCAATTGTAGGCCCTACTGCAAGCGGTAAAACAAGTTTGTCGGTAGAACTTGCAAAAATATTTGGGTGTGAAATTGTAAGTGCAGATTCAATGCAAATATACAAAGGTATGGATATTGCAACAGCAAAACCAACTAAAAAAGAAATGAGCAGTATAACACATCACTTAATAGGATATATTAAAACAGATGAAAATTACAGCGTTGGTAGGTATGTAG
>CAYJFG010000042.1:0-420 GCA_964369305.1 uncultured Eubacteriales bacterium | reverse complement strand
AAGATGCAAAAGATTGTATAAATAAAATTTCAAAAACTGGAAAAATACCTATGATAGTAGGTGGAACAGGTTTATATATAGATACATTGCTTAATAACATTTCTCTGCCGTCTTCATCAGAAGATGAAGAAATTAGAAAAAGTTTATATAAAATACTTAAGGAAAAAGGTGTAGATTATCTTTTAGGTATGTTAATGGAATTTGATAACGAAAGTGCTATAAGACTAAAAGAAAATATAAATGCTAAAAGAATAATACGAGCAATTGAAGTCTACAAAACAACTGGAATTACAATGACAAAACACCTAGAAAACTCAAAAAAAGAGGAAAGCCCATTTAACTATATAAAAATAGGTTTAAATTGGGAACGCAGTGAGCTATACCAAAGAATTAACACAAGAGTAGACCAAATGATAAGTA
>CAYJFG010000041.1:0-18222 GCA_964369305.1 uncultured Eubacteriales bacterium | reverse complement strand
TCACCCTCTTTATATATATTATACCATATTTTTTAGAGTTTTGAAAGGTTGCCAATTCAAAAAAATAACAGCGGTAGCAATACTTATAATCACAATTTTTAGTATGAGCATTTTCTCAGCATCAGCAAGTAGCACATTAAACACAACTCAAAAAGTATCACTAGATTTAACTTGCGACAAAACAGGTTACGAGTTTACAGTATATCAAGTAGGTACGCTTACAAGCACACAAAATCCATTTGCAACTAAATACAATTCACTAGTACCACAAGCAACAGGAAGCATTGCAAGTGGTAATATGGCTGATGTACTAAGTGCATTAAATAGCGTTACAACTTTACCTGCAACTGCTAAGGTTGTAGGAACATTTGATACAACTTCTCAAATGTCATCAACTATAAATAACCTAGACCAAGGTATTTATTACATCAAAGCTACAAACTATCCAGCAGGTGTAAAAGCCGTGCAAAACTCTGTTGTAGCATTACCTTACTACAATGGTACAAACTGGATTTATGATGTTGAAGAAATAGACCTTGCAACAAAAGTTATAGATAACACACCAACAACTAAAAAGGAAATCACAAACAGTACTAAAAACAACGTTAATTACACAGATGTTTCTTTAGGCGATACAGTAGAATTTGAAATCACAAGCACAACAGCAGGTTCAAGCACAATGAAACTTGCAAGCTATGTAATAAGCGATGATATGAGCAAAGGTTTAACTTTAAATAACGGTAGCTTTAGTCTAGCGTTATTAGACCCATCTGGCGGAGAAATTACAAAACTAGACCCTAGCGAATACACAGTTGACATCACAAAGCAAGTAGCAGGCGAAAACACATTATTTAATGTATCATTAACAGAAGATTACCTAAACCAAAGCGAATTCTACCTACCACAAGTGTATTACACATCATTAACTTACACAGCAGACTTAAACGAACACGCAATAGTAGGAACTATGGGTAACCCAAACGAAGAGTTACATCTTGAATATTCAAACAAAAACGGCGTATCTTCACAAATCAAAGGTAACACAGTTTATGTATACACATACGCAGTAAAAACAGATAAAGCAGACGAACAAGGCAACCCACTTGTAGGAGCAGAGTTTAGCCTATACACAACAAAAGCTGATGCAGAAAACAACACAAACGCAATTGCAACTGGTGTTTCAAACGCTGACGGCTTAGTAAAATACTATAACGCAGCTGACGAAGAAATGAAGTTACAAAGTGGCACATACTACATTGTAGAAACTAAAGCACCAGCTGGTTACAACCTATACGGTAACATCATGGAAGTTGCTATTGATGTAACATACGGAAATGTTTTTACAGGTGGTACATACGTAACAAATAGCCCAGTTGATGGTTATGCAAGCATAGACGTTACAAACTCAAATATCCTATTACCTAACACAGGTGGTATTGGTGATAGCTTAATTTACATCGTAGCTATAGTATTACTAGTAGGCGGAATTAGTTTTATTTCTTTTACAGTAATCAAAAAACGCAAAGCAACAAGCAAATAATAAGATTATGAAAAAAATAGTAATAATTAGTGTAGTAATGATATTATCATCGTTGCTACTTTTTTTATATCCGCAAATAAAACATAATATTGATAGCAACCAAAACCAAGATATAATACTTGATTATTCAAAAAATACTGATACTCTCTCCCTAGAAATTAGGGAGGAGTATTTTGAAAAAGCTATAAGTTATAATCAAGATTTAGTAGTTGGTAATTACGGAACTATCGAAGAATACAAAGACATCTTAAACTTTGAAAATGGTATTATTGGATATATAGAAATTCCAAAAATAAATGTAAATTTACCAATTTATCATGGCATAGATGATGAAGTGCTAGAAAATGGCGTTGCACATATATTTAATTCATCATTCCCAATAGAAGATGAAAGCGTACACGCAGTATTATCAGCACATACAGCATTACCACTTACAAAGTTATTTGATGATTTAGACCAGTTAGCCGTAGGTGATACATTTACTGTAACAGTACTTGATACAAAGCTTGAGTATATAGTAACAGATATAAAAACCGTATTACCACAGGACGCTGAAGAACAATTTAAAATAGCAGAAAACAAAAATATAGTAAGCCTTATGACGTGTTACCCATATGCAGTAAATACTCATAGACTTATTGTAACAGCAGAACAGAGGTGAAAAACACACAATGGCAGAAAGAAACAGATTAAGAAATATAAAGGTAGCAGTTTGGTTATCTAAAGATGAAGACGAGAAACTCAATCAATTGAGCAAAAAAACAAACCTTGCAAAAAGCACTGTACTTAGGTGCTTAATAGCAGAGTATACACCTAAAGAATATCCAAAAGATGAAGCCGAAAAGTATATTGAAGTCATTGTTGACTTGCGAAACATCATGAGATATGCGTTTGCAAGTTCAAAAGATATTGACAAAGAAGTATTTTATAACGCACTTAAAACTTTAAAAACACTTGAAACAGACATGAAAAACGCTTTTTATCATGCTGATAAATTTAATGTTAGCGACTATCTAGGACTTTAATAAAAGGAGCTGTTTTTAAATGCAAAACAAAAAACAACTATACGCTGATATGTACAATAAAACAGCTATAGATGTAACTAGTAATGCTACAAATTGGACTAATTTTTTAACGACCGTCGGTAAAGTGTATAAGTATCCGTATCATGAGCAACTTATGATACACGCACAACGTCCCGATGCAACAGCGTGTGCCGAATATAAGTTGTGGAATGATAAAATGAATAGGTATGTAAGACGTGGGACAGCAGGTATTGCACTTATCGACCCACAAGCTGAGAACTTACCTATTAAATATGTCTTTGATATATCCGATACAGTAGGCAAAGAAAACGCAAAGACTCCATTTACGTGGAGTATAACGGAGGATAATCAAAAAGAAGTACTAACCATGTTTTCAAAAGAATTTGGAATAAATGGGAAAAATTTATTTGATTGCGTCCAAAGGGTTGCAATTTATTCTTCAACAATGTATGATAATATTAATGTAAATGAACTAACCGACAGATTAGACGGCACTATAACAACTTTAAACGAAAAAGATATAATGTTATCATTATATGAAGTGACGACTAACAGCATTTCATATACATTATGTAAAAGACTGGGTTTAGATTTAAGTACTTATAAAGACGAAGTTTTTAGCCGTGTTTCAAATTTTGATACCGTAAAATCTTCAAATTTTCTAAGTAGCGAAGTTAGTAAAATTACAAATGTTATGTTTAAAGAAATTGCAAAGACAATATACAAAGCTGAAAGGAGCAAGCAACATGAAACTAACATATTCCCAAGAGGGCGATTACATGATACCAGACCTAGTGGTGGAGGAGAACACAACACCGATAGGGAAATTCGGTTCAATGAGGAAAGCGTATCTACAGGAGAACGACCAGTTCGAGTTCGGTTATCTTCTGAGTACAGGGAAACTACACCCTCACCTAGTGGAGATAGACCAAACAGCGAACAAGAGAAAAGAGCAACTGATGAAAGAGTTGCAAGCACAAAATCCACCACCGAGCAAAGAGAAATACCAACTTCAGTGGGTAGCACATATGCAGATGCTCGACGCACAAGCAGAGGAGATAATTCTAGCAGAGCTGATATACAACTAAATCAGTCATACTCTTTCTTCCCCACGCAGGAACAGCAGATTAAAAGCATAGCCGACAGACAAAGTGTAAATACACAACGTCAGTCGGCTTTTTCTGTTTCACTAGAAGAAATACAAAAGGCAATTAAAGGTGGCACTGGTTACGTTGATGGCAAACTTCGTGTATATGATTTTTATAAAAAGAATTTATCAGCAAAAGAAGTTACCCAAAATATAAAATCAGAATACGGACATGGCGGAACGAGTTACACATACTTAGACGGTGTTAAGGGCTTTTTAAATTACGAGCCGTCAAAAGGTTTCGTATTTTCTAAAGATGATATTACAGGCAATTTCAAAGTATCATGGTTAGAAGTTGAAAAGCACACAAGATTATTAATTGCAACTGATAAATACTTATCAGCAGATGAAAAAGCACAATACGAAAACAATCTTGTAAAAAATGATGTTGTAGTAGAAGAGCCAACCGCACCAGAAATAATGTTTTTTAAATCTTTTAAAGATATTGAAACTACTATCGACTACAACAATTACAGCGATGGCGATACAATAGGCTACAATATTGACGGCGTAAAGTATGATGTTAGTAAAAGTGGTAGCATGGTTTTTACAACTCAAACGACATCTATTACACCATATGGCGAAGTGCTTGGCAGTAATATGTCAAGTGAAGTGCATGAGAAATTTATATCATGGAAAAAGAGTTTAGAAGTTGTAAATGTCGAAGTTAAAGAAACCTCTGAAAACTTCAAAATTACTGATATGAATTTAGGTAATGTCAGTAAGTCTGAAAAAATAGTGCATAACCTTGATGCTATTAGAACTCTTAAACTTATAGAAAAAGAAAACAGAGTTGCGACAAAAGATGAACAATTCACCTTATCAAGATATGTCGGTTGGGGCGGTATCCCAGAGATATTTGAAGAAAACAACACAAACTATTTGCTTTTAAAATTAACGCTCGGTGCTGATGAATATGCAAACGCACGTGCAAGTGTTTTAAACGCTCACTTCACATCACCTACAATTATTAAAGCTATTTATCAAACTATTGAGAATTTAGGTTTTACAACTGGTAACATTTTAGAGCCAAGTTGTGGTGTAGGTAACTTTTTCGGTATGCTACCTAAAAGCATGGAAAAATCTAACCTATACGGAGTTGAACTTGATAGCATAACAGGACGTATAGCACAAAAGCTTTACCCTAATGCAAATATCACAATAAACGGCTTTGAAAAAACAGATTATCCCGATAGTTTTTTTGATATTGCTATTGGTAACGTCCCTTTCGGTGATTATAGCCTTACAGAAAAACGTTACGACAACAATAAATTTAAGGTGCATGACCATTTTTTTGCAAAATCTCTTGATAAAGTACGACCAAACGGAGTTGTAGCTTTTGTAACATCTAAAGGTACACTTGATAAGAAAAATTCAAGTGTTAGAAAATATCTTGCACAGCGTAGCGAACTACTCGGAGCGATACGACTACCAAACAACGCATTTAAAGGTAATGCAGGTACAGAGGTTACATCTGATATAATATTTTTACAAAAAAGAGAACGACCTCTCGACATTCAACCAGACTGGGTACACCTAGGCTTAGATGAAAACGACATACCTATTAATAGTTATTTTGTAGAAAATCCGCATATGATTTTAGGCAAAATGCAAATGGTAAGTGGTAGGTTTGGTATGGAGGCAACTTGCTCATCTTTAGAGGGCAAGGACTTAGCCGAGCAACTCCAAAACGCCATTAAAAACATTATAGGAAATATTCCAGAAGTAGAATTTACAGAACAATCCGCCGTAGAAAATACAAGTATTCTCGCCGATCCAAATGTAAAAAACTACTCTTACACTCTTGTTGACAATGAAATTTACTACCGTGAAAATTCGGTAATGAAAAAAGTTGAAAGAAATGCAACATCAAAAGAGCGTACAAAAGGCATGATAGCTATACGAGAATGTGTCGACAAACTTATACATCTACAACTAGAAGATTATAGCGACAGCGACATTTTAGCCGAACAACTAAAACTTAATAGCCTTTACGATACTTTCACAGCGAAATACGGTGTAATTAATAGCCGTGGTAATGCAACTGCCTTTGATAGCGACAGTTCGTATTATCTTTTATGTTCTCTTGAAAATATAGACGAAGACGGAAAACTAAAATCTAAAGCAGATATATTTACAAAAAGAACTATACGCAGTGCCGTTAAAGTTACATCAGTAGATACACCATCTGAAGCGTTAGCCGTTTCGTTATCTGAAAAAGCGTGTATTGATATTGAGTTTATGTCAAAGCTTGCAAATATGAGCGAAAAAGAAATAGTAGACGGTCTAAAAGGTGTAATATTTTTAAATCCTCATGATGATGAAACTAAATATATAACAGCTGATGAGTATTTAAGTGGGAACGTAAGAGAGAAGTTACAGCTTGCAAAAAAATACGCTGAACTTGACCCAACAAAGTATAGTATCAACGTAGAAGCACTTAAAAAAGCACAACCAAAAGACTTAGACGCAAGCGAAATTGAGGTGCGTTTAGGTGCAACATGGATTGATAAATCATATATTCAGCAGTTTATGTATGAAACTTTTGAAACTCCTTATCGATGTAAGTATAATATTTCAGTTAAGTTTGCAAAGTTTACAGGAGAGTGGAGTATTACTCATAAAAACGACGCAGGTTATAACGATGTAGCATCTACTTCAACATATGGAACTGAAAGAGCAAATGCGTACCGAATTTTAGAAGATTCTTTAAATCTTCGTGACATTCGTATTTATGATACTGTAACAGATGATGACGGAAAAGAAAAAAGGGTACTTAATAAAAACCAAACAACTCTTGCAAGTCAAAAGCAACAGATAATAAAAGACAAATTCAAAGAATGGATATGGAACGACCCAAAACGCAGACAAACACTTGTTAAAGTTTATAACGAAAATTTTAACTCTGTTAGACCTCGAGAGTATGACGGAAGTCATTTAACTTTTGGAGGTATTAACCCATTTATAAAACTTCGTGAACATCAAGTAAATGCAATAGCACATATTCTTTATGGAAATAACGTCTTACTAGCACATGAAGTTGGTGCAGGAAAAAGTTTTGAAATGATTGCAGGAGCAATGGAAAGCAAACGTCTTGGACTATGCACAAAACCACTTATGGCAGTTCCTAATCACCTAACGGAGCAAATGGCAAGCGAATTTTTAAGGCTATACCCTGCTGCTAATATCTTAGTTGCAACTAGAAAAGACTTTGAAACTAAAAACCGCAAGAAATTTTGTGCAAGAATTGCAACAGGTGATTACGACGCAGTTATTATGGGACACTCACAATTTGAGCGTATCCCAATATCTTTGCAGCGTCAAGAACGACTACTAGATGAACAAATTGCAGAAATAACAGACGGTATTGCTGAGGTAAAATCAAGTGGCGGAGAACGTTTTACAATCAAACAACTTGAACGCACTAAAAAAGGACTACTACAAAGGCTTGAAAAATTAAGAGCCTTAGAACGCAAAGACGATGTAGTAACGTTTGAGCAACTTGGAGTTGATAAACTTATCGTAGACGAAGCACACGCATATAAAAACGGTTTTGTTTTTACTAAAATGAGAAACGTTGCAGGTTTAGGAACTAGTGAGAGTCAAAAGTCATCTGATATGTATATGAAGTGCCGATATTTAGATGAAATAACAGGCGGTAAGGGTCTAGTATTTGCAACAGGCACCCCAGTTTCAAACTCAATAACGGAAATTTATGTTATGCAAAGATATTTACAATATAACTCCTTAAAAGAAACAGGACTACTACATTTTGATGCGTGGGCATCTACTTTTGGCGAAATTTCAACGCAGTTAGAAATCAACCCAGAGGGTAGCGGATATAGAGTGCGAAACAGATTTAATAAGTTTTTCAATCTTCCAGAACTTATGAATATGTTTAAAGAAGTTGCAGACATTAAAACATCTGACCAACTAAACTTACCAACTCCACAAATTGTATATAAAACAGTAAACACAAAGCCTACTGACTTACAAAGTGAAATTGTAAAAGAACTTTCAGACCGAGCGACAGAAGTACACGCTAACAGAGTTGACCCAACAGTCGATAATATGCTTGCTATCACAAATGACGGCAGAAAGCTAGGACTTGACCAAAGAGTATATAACCCTATGCTACCCGATGACCCTAACAGCAAAGTAAACGCTTGTGTAAATAATATCTATAAGATATGGGAAGATACAAAAGCAGATAAGCTTACTCAATTAGTTTTTTGCGATTTGTCGACCCCAAAAGCCACTGCAAAAACAAATAAAGGTAATAACTTAGGTGTAAATGGTGCTGATATTAATGCTCTTGAAAATAACGTTAATATTGACGAAGAAGCAACGTTACAACCATTTAGCGTATACAATGATATTAAGGAAAAACTAATAAATCTAGGTATACCTACAAAGGAAATAGCCTTTATCCATGATGCAAAAACAGAAGTACAAAAGAAAGAGCTTTTTGCAAAAGTTAGAAATGGTGATGTGCGTTTGTTAATAGGATCAACGTCAAAATGCGGTGCAGGTATGAACGTGCAAGATAAATTAATAGCTTTGCATGACCTCGACGCACCGTGGCGACCAGGAGATTTACGACAACGTAGCGGACGTATTGAAAGACAAGGCAACATGAATGAAACTGCATATATTTATCGCTATGTTACTGAAAGTACTTTTGATGCGTACAGTTGGCAAACGCTTGAAAATAAGCAGAAATTTATAAGCCAAATTATGACTTCAAAATCTCCAGTACGCTCATGCGACGACTTAGACGAGTCAGCTTTAAGCTATGCAGAAATTAAAGCCTTGTGTGCAGGCAATCCAAAAATCAAGCTTAAAATGGATTTAGATATTGAAGTATCTAAACTAAAGTTATTAAAAGCTAGTCATCAAAGTACAAAGCATAAACTTGAAGATAAGCTTTTAAAATATTACCCAGAGCAAATAAGCTTACATGAAAATCTAATCACAGGTTTTAATAAAGATATTGTTACTTTGTCAAACAATACCGCACCTAAAGATGAGTTTATGCCTATGACTATTAAAGGTAAAGCTTTTACCGAAAAAGAGTACGCAGGCAAAGAACTTTTATCATGTGTTAAAGATATTAAAGGGTTGGAAAGTATAAAAATCGGTGAGTATAGAGGTTTTACAATGCACCTATTTTATAATACTTTCGACAACGAACATATGCTATTTTTAAAAGGTGCAATAAAACATAATGTAACGCTTGGGCAAGACGCTCGTGGTAATTTAATACGTATTGATAACGTGCTTGATAATATGTCGTCACGATTAAAAACTGTCACTACTCAACTAGATAACTTACGACTTCAACAAAAAAATGCAGAGATTGAAAAGGATAAACCATTCCCACAAGAGGAAGAACTCAAAGTAAAATCTGAAAAACTTGCAAAACTAGATGTTGAGTTAAATATGGGTACTGACGAAACCGAGGAGAATAATGTTATTATGAAAATTGATGAGGACACTTTGCAGAAAATTAGGGAAAATAATATTGATGTAGAGGTAAGAAGAAATCCGCAAACAGATGAATTACTTATAAAATGTAACGCTGAAGATAAGGCGGAAATTGAAAACTTATCAAACCATAATAACAACATGACATTATAGAAAAGAGGTTTTAAAATGGAAAACAAAGCACAAACAATAATAATAGATGATGTTGGAATTAAGAAATTACTTGAATTACTAAACAATAGTAAATCTGAGCAGGCACAAAATATGGAAAGCTTAGTTTCTTCAATTCATTCTATTGAAAACACCTTACTAGCAACAATGGAAGAAATTCAAAGTATAAAAAAACATTATAATATTGACCAACAGGCTACCACAAGCACCCCATCAGCACAAACAAAGGTACAAGAAGTAGTTAAAAACGAAATAATATCATTAGAAAAAAACGTACATACATTAACAGACAATCTCAACTCTATAAAAAATTCACTTGTAGATAAAGTGAGGGAAATATTAAGTGCCACAAAAAAGATTGGTATAAACGGACTTAATAAAACAAGCGAATTAGTACATCTAAAAGATGGATTAATTATGTTAAATAAAGGCGTTAATAACACTATCAAAGGTTTAGAAAAAAGCATTGAAAATATCAATTCAGCAACACAAGAACTAAATGCTTCTGCTAAACATTTTAAGAATGTGGGTAAAGCAATTATAGGTAAAGAAAGAAATACGGAGTATGCTCAAGCTAATGAAAAAATAACACAACCACTTAACTCTATAAAAAAACGTTTTGAAACACTTGAAAAAACAACAAAAAACGCATTAACAAAAGTTGATAGCTTATCTCAATCAGCAAAACAAACAGAAAAGACTTCTGATGAAAAAACAGAACAAGATAAAGATTATTCAATTTTAAAAGCAAGTGAAGATGAGCTAGATGCAATAAAGGAAAAAGGTTTTGATGTAGAGGTAAGACGAAATCCGCAAACAGATGAATTACTTATAAAATGTAACGCTGAAGATAAGGCGGAAATTGAAAACTTATCAAACCATAATAACAAAATAACTTTATAAAAAGGAGTTAAAGCAAATGAAAATAAAAACACAAAAATTAATATCGTGCGTGCTACTGGTATTAATTTTAATGACTTCAATACTTCCCACATCGGCAAGCGACACACTTAATTTAAATCAAAGTGTGTCGCTTAATTTAAGTTGTGATAAGCAAGGATACGAGTTTACAGTGTATCAAGTTGGTACACTTACAAGCACAGAAAATCCATTTGAAACTAAATACAATTCATTTGAAGATGAATTATCATCATCAGTTTTAAGTGGAGATACAGAAGAATTACTAAAAGCATTAAACAACTTGACTTTGGAAAACTCTCCAATTATTGAAACATTCAACAGCACAAATGAGCAAAACAAAACATTAACAAATTTAGAGCAAGGCATTTACTACATCAAAGCTACGAACTATCCAGCAGGAGTAAAAGCCGTGCAAAATTCAGTTGTAGCACTTCCATATTTTAACGGCAACAATTGGGTTTATGAACTGGACACAGTAAACCTTGCAACAAAAGTTTTAGACGATACACCTACAACTAAAAAAGAAATCACAAACAGCTCCAAAAACAATTCAAACTTTACTGACGTTTCTTTAGGCGATACAGTAGAATTTGAAATCACAAGTACAACAACAGGTTCAAGAGAAATGAAACTTAAAAGCTATGTAATAAGTGACGATATGAGCAGTGGACTAACTCTTAATAACGAAAGCATAAAATTATATTTATTAGATATTGACAAAAACGAAGTTGTAACGCTTAATGAAAGTTTTTACACCGTAAACATTACACAGCAAGCCGATGGCGAAAACACTTTATTCAATGTGTCACTTACTGAGGATTTTTTAAATCAAGATATGTTTTACTCTTCTCAAGTGTATTACACATCTTTAACTTACACAGCAGACTTAAACAAATATGCAGTAGTAGGAACTATGGGAAATCCAAACGAAGAGTTACATCTTGAATACTCAAACCAAAACGGTGTAATGTCATCAGTAGAGGGTAACACAGTTTACGTTTACACTTTTGCTATTACAACTTCAAAATCTGACGAAGATAAAAAGCCTTTAGAGGGTGCAGAGTTTACTTTATACAAAACTAAATCAGATGCAGAAAGTAATACAAACGCACTTGCAAGTGGCACAAGTAACGCTGACGGTTTAGTAACTTATTTCAATTTAGACGGACAAGAAATGAAGTTGCAAAGTGGCACATACTTTATAAAAGAAACTAAAGCACCAACTGGATACATAACGCTTGATGAAGTTATAGAAAATAAAATTGATGTAACTTATGGAGATATATTTTTAGATAACACTTACATAACTAACGCACCTTTAGACGGTGTTGCAACTGTATCAATCACTAACGAAAAGGAAGATGACCAAATCGAAACTGATGGTGGTGATGATGAAACAGACACAGACGGCGACGGCGACAATATCCAAACTGGTGACACACGTAATATAATTTTACTATCTTCAATTCTATTTATTTCTTTTACAGTAATCTCTATAACTTTAATTCTTAGCAAACGAAAAGAAGGTGCGTAAATGTTAAATCAAGTAAATATTATGGGCAGACTTACACATAATCCCGGAATAAAAACTACTCCAAATGGTAAAAGCGTTTCTACTTTTTCCATAGCTACAAATCAAGGAAGTAAGGAAAAAGAAAAAACATATTTCATAGATTTAGTGGCGTGGAACAGCACAGCAGAGTTTTTATGCAAATACTTTTCTAAAGGTTCATTAATCATAGTTAGTGGAATTTTAACGAGCAGAACTTACACCGACAAAAACGAAAACAAAAGAAAAGCTACTGAAATTCTAGTTAATGAAATTCATTTTAGTGGTGAAAAAAGTAAAAACGCAAATTCAAATACAATAGATGATGTTATGCTACCGACAGAAGATTAATTTAAGGAGTGATTTAATTTTGGGTAAAAAAAGTATTGATGAGCAGATTGAAAAAACAGAACTTGAAATTCTAAATTTAGAAGATTTAATTTTAAGTACTAAAGAAAAAATAAAAACTCAAAAGAAAAAACTTGCCGAGCTTAAAAAAGAGAAACAAAAAAATATTGCAGACAAATTTGCAAATGCAATAATTTCAAACGGTGTTGATGATGAAAAAGTTGCGGATAAAATTTTAGAAACTGTTATTACAGAAATTGAAATTTTAAAAGCTGAAAATCAAAATTTTCAAAATCACTCTTAAAAAAATTTAAAATTAATTGGAGCAAAAACAAAAATTTGCTCCTTTAATTTTTTTAAAATGTCTTTCTTAAATTTACGTTTACGCAAATTTCTCTGAGTGAAACGATTTATATAATTTTAACGAAAAGTTAAAATTAGGGTCTTAGGGATTTTATCCCTAACAAGCGATTTGTATATATTGTATATACAAAATCTATGCTTGCAAAACTATTTTCGCAAGCGAAAATTGAAAGTTTTCAAGGTCTTTACTATAAAAGAAAAATTTTGATACAAAAATAGCGAGGTGAAAAAAATGGAAAATCCAAAAAAAAGTAATTCCATTATAATTAGAGTTACAGAAGACGAAAAAATTTTTATAACTAATCAAGCTAAATTTTGTGGCATGACAACAACTGATTATTTAGTAAGTCTATCAAAAAGAAAAAATGTAATTATTGCAGACGGTTTACCAAAATTAACAGTTGAAGTTTCAAGAATTGGAAACAACATAAATCAAATTGCAACCATTTGTAATACACAAAAATATATTAATAAGCAACTTGCAGATTTAGTTTTAGAACATCAAAACGAATTACTTAAACTTTTAACAGCACATTATAATTTAATTTTTTCTCAAATAAAAAATGATGATGTTATAAATAAAAATGAAAAGTTAATTAAAAATTTAGACAAAGAAGTTAAAGAGATAAAAGAGATATTACTAGAAATGGTCGAGGAAAAAAATGGCGTATGTTAAATCAATTCCTATAAAATCTTCTACACATACTTCTAACGCTATTGGATACATTTCTCATAAAAGCAAAACTTCATTTTTTGATAATGCACTAGCTTATATGGAAGACCCAAGCAAAACAAAATACATAGATAACACACTTGACTACATAAAAAATCCGCAAAAAACAAATTTAGTTTTCAAACATAACTGCTATGGAGATAATGCAGAAATTTCAAAACAGTTTTCTCAAGTGCGAAAAAATTTTAATAAGGATAATAAAATCCTTGCACATCACATGGTACAAAGTTTTGCAAAGACTGATGACTTAACTCCTAAAATGGCTTTTGAAATTGGTAAGACATTAATAGAAACAATAGCACCAAACTTTCAAATAGTTTTATCAACTCATACAGATAAAAAACATATTCATAATCATTTTTTAATTAACAGCGTTAATCCTATGACGGGCAAAAAATGGCTAGGTAATCAAACAACACTTGCAAACACAAGAAGTGAAAGTGACAAGTTATGTCGCAAGTATGATTTAAGTGTTATTGAAAATAAAAAAGGTTATAAGGGAATTGATAGCGATACTTTCCAACTTGCAAAACAAGGTAAGAGTTGGAAAGTTCAGCTTGTTAAAGATTTAAAAGAAGCTTTAGAAGTTTGTAAAAATAAAAAAGAGTTTATAAAATTTTTCAAAGATAAAAATTACAAAATAAATTGGAGCAACAAAAACATAACGTTTCAAAAAATCGGCGAGAGTAAATCTATAAGAGTTGATACACTTGCACGTCAATTTGGAATAACCTACACAAAAGATAATATAGAAAAAACTTTGAATTGTTTTAAAAATGATGTAGTAGATGTTTCATCAGCAGAAGAACTAAAAACAAAAAACGAAATTACCGAAGAAAAAACTACCACATCAGAAAGCAAAACAGACGAGCTACCAAAAGAAGAAAGCAGTTTTAATAGTGTAGAAGAAAATACAAAAAAAGCAGTTGAAGATAAACCAAAGAAAAACCCCACACCTCAACTTAACGAATGGGAAAAACTTCAAAAGCATTTTTTTGAAAACAACGCAAGCTACATTAAATTCCCAAAGTGGACTATTGATAAAATTTTGTTTTCGCAAAATCCAGTTGCCTTTATTTTAAATCTTATAAAATTTATTTTTTCCAAACGCAAATTTAAAAGAGTTGGAAGTTACAAAGTTAAAAATATAATTTCTCAAAAATCAAGCAGTAATAAATATAAAGTTCAAAAAACACAAAACTTTAAAGGGGTTGTGCCGATTGGGAATTGTAATTATCACGCACTTAAAAACTCACAAGGTAATACTGCTACTGTAACAATTTATGCACATCAAATTCCGCTGATTTACAATAGTGACTTTTTCTTTTGCTCATACGTAGACTTTGCAACAGGTACTGCAAATGTGACTGTAAAAGAAAAAAACTTAGTAAATCTTGCAGAGTGCCTTAATTTATCTGACAAAGATTTTTTTGTAAAACAAAACGAAGTTATCAAAAACAAAAAAGCGTACAAGAAAATTAAATCAAAAGAAAATGATAGTGTAGAATATTTAATCGTAGACGAGGAGCAGTGCAAAAAACTTGATGACTATTTTATCCCTTACGCTAAATTCCCAAAGGACGGTAGAATTAATATTGCGTTTAATCTTTCAAACAAGAAGAAAATACTTTCAATTTTGTATCCGAGCAAACTTACAAAAGAGCAACAAAACTTAGCTAGGTATAGAAGTTTAAAAGTAAAATCTGAACTTAACAAAGATAAATTGATGTTTAAACTTTTAACGGCTGATGAGTTTGAAAAGTTTGAGAAATCTATTTTTAAAACTGAAAAACTTCTGTACGCTACATTCCCAAAAGGCGATAAAACTAATTTAGCTTACTTAAAATCAGATGAAAAACAGATAAATGAATGTATTGCAAATTTCAAAAGAGAGGTGTCAAAAAATGGAACATACAAACGTCCTTAGACGAAAGACGAGTAAAAAAGGGAAATACTTAGCAGTATCAATTACGGCTTTAATATTATGTCTTTTCGCTTTTTACTACACATTTATTTTTTATGGGTATGTCACTGTAAACAATATAACAAGCTATGACTTAAATACATATTTACAAACGCTTCACAACGTATTTAACTTAAAGTATTTTGACATTGCAAACTTTTCAAGCGTTATAAATATACAAGGCGATTTTATTTTTATGTATCTATCAATATTATGTGCTTGTGCTTTACTTTTGCTTTCATCACCGACAAACGCTTATAAAAATATGGAGCATGGTTCAGCTCGATGGGGCAACAAGTACGAAGAGAAAAAATTCAAAGATATTACAGGAATACCAGTCGCAAAAGATTTATACGTGCCTACAAACAATAATAAAGTAGTAGCTAATCTTAATGAAATTATAATTGGTGGCAGTGGTGCAGGTAAAAGTTTTAGAAAAATAAAGCCCGATATTTTACAGATGAATGGTAGTTATGTAATTACAGACCCGTCTGGAGAACTGTATAGAGATTGTGCAAAAATGCTTTTGGCGAATGGATATATAGTAAAGGTTTTAAATCTTGTTGATGTAGAATATTCAAACTCTTACAATCCATTTGAGTATATAGAAACAGAACAAGACGTTGTAAATGTTGCAAGTTTATTTATGAAGAACTCCGCAGGCGAGGGCGAGCGTGAGGACTTTTGGACTGGTGCTTGCCTTGATTTACTAACGGCTTTAATGATGTATCTTTTTAAATCTAAAGATGAAACAAAAAGCTTTGGACGTGTAGTAAGGCTCATTTCTTCAATCCGTTATAAAAAAGGTGCTATTGATGAAAGTTGCGAAATCGCACGGCTTTTAAATGAACACGCAATAAATCACCCAACAGACTTAGCCACAATCAATTGGCATAGTATGCTTGGTACTCCTATGGAAACACTAGGCGGAATAGTCAAAACTCTTTCAACAAGGTTACGTCTTTGGTCACTACCAGACGTTGACAGTTTTACATTAGAGGACGAAATGGACTTTGATAATTTAGGAGTTAAAAAGACAGCTATATTTTTAATAATCCCAGCAGCACGACAAACCTATAAAGTGGTGGCAAACATATTTTACTCACAACTTTTTGAACGTCTTCAAAGAGTTGCAGAAAGTAAGTACAGTAATAATAACAACCGTTTGCCTTTGCTTGTTAATTGTGAACTTGATGAGTTTGCTAATATTGGAGAGATACCGTCTTTTAACGAAACTTTAGCAGTAGTTAGAAAATATAACATAAGAATTTGTATAGTACTTCAAGGTATATCACAACTTAAAGCTATTTATGAAAAAACTTTCGATAGTATTATTGGTAACTGTGATATTTTTACTTTTTTAGGTTCAAAAGATATGGAAACGCTTGAGTACATCTCTAAAAAACTTGGCGACATTACAGTTAAGTCAGATACCAAAAGCTATAACAGAGGTCAAGGCGGTGGCGGTTCAGACTCTGAAGCTAGTGCGTCAAGACCATTACTTAAACCAAACGAAATTAAAAGAGCCATGCAACAAAAAGGCGAAAGCACAAAATTTGGCGGTAAATGTATAGTTTGGTGCGGTGACTTCGACCCATTTTTTAAATATAAGTTCGATACAATATCGCACCCACGTTTTAAAGAATGTGGCAGTCCTTACGAGCCGTATATCGTTAATCAAACAAATTTAAAAGAAGTTTACAAAAATATAAATGAAGAAAGAAAATTACGCTACCAACGAAAAATGGAAGAAATCGCAAAGAAACAAAAAAACTCACATGACAAATTTATATCTGACTCAATAAAAGACATAGAAAAATCATGGGAAGTTTTTTTGCCAGAAGAAAATTAGGAGGAATACATAATGAACTCAACAGACGAAACTTACAGAGAATTAACGCATACTATAAACCCTTTGCGACTATTTGATAAAACGTATCAAATTGAAAGCGTTTTAAGACTTTTAAAAGCTATTAAAAGTAAAATATCGCCAAAGGACAAAGTAGAAACATTTCATAATATCAAAGATTTTGAGCCAACTTTTACAGGGCAACATACTGATATTGCAAATATAGTTGCACATAATAACGAAATGAAAATTGGAGTTATTGAGAGTATAAAAGATGTAAATATTCAAAATAACACCAAAGACGTTTTTATCAAAGCACGAGAAAACGAACTTATCACTATTGATGTTAAGGCAGACAAAATAAGCTTAACACAGAAAGGCAAAGAGCATATTATTAAACCAGAGTTTGTAGAACAGTATAAAAGACATCAAATAGGCAGTATTGTAGATACTTTATCTGATGATAAGACAAGTAAAATATATGTAGAACTTAACGGCTCATCAGACGATTTACAGATTTTCAAATTTGAAAGTGGTTTAGATTTATCTACATTACCAAGCACCGAAAGTGGCAAAAACGTTGTAGAAAACTTTAAAAACATGGAAAAACAAGGTTATGTTGATATTAAAGATAATATTGCAACACCTACTAAAAAAGGAGCTGAACACGTTACAAGTCAGCCGTTTACCCTAAACAGTCAAGTTTTAAACACTTCAAATATTGAGAATATAACCGCAAATATGATGAAACAACAAGCAGGCAAGCAAACGGCTCAAGCAGCAGCAAACACAACTGTAAAAGCAGGTAGTAAAGCAGCCTCTGCCACTGGTGTTGGTGTAGTAGTTACAGTAGCCGTAGAAGTAGCCGACAAACTCAAGCAAGTCGCTAAAGAATTTAACAGTCAAAAAAGAACATTATAAACCACAAAAAATTAGAGTTATAACTTTAAAAGGTTATAGCTCTTTTTTTATATATTATTTAGGAGGATTTTACAATGCAAAAACAAAGAAACATCAAGAAAAAATCAAGAGAAGGGAGAACCCAAAGACTAATTAAAATAGTAGCTACTATGAACTTACTTGCAATTTCTATAATGTCAGCAAG
>CAYJFG010000040.1:0-18447 GCA_964369305.1 uncultured Eubacteriales bacterium | reverse complement strand
GTCCAAAAGAATATTTTGCAAATGATAAGATAAATTACTTATTGCAAAACAGTAAAAAGAAATTAATACTAGAAAATTTAGGAATAAAACAAGCGTATTTTATTGATTTTAAAGTAATAGCAAAAATGACCGCTTTTGAATTTGTAAAAAACATACTTGTAGATGTTTTAAAAGCTAAAAAGGTATTTTGCGGTTTTAATTATCATTTTGGATATGGTGGGAAAAGTGATGTAAACGATTTAAAAGAAATCTGTGCAAAGTTTGATATTGTGGTTGAAACAACGCAACCAATTTTATATGAAAATGAGGTTGTGAGTTCAACAAGGATTAGAAAGTCTTTAAGTGATGGAAATATTAAAGAAGTAAATGCAATGTTAAATAGGTTTTATTCATATAATCTAACAGTAAAAAAGGGAAATCAAATAGGGCGAACTATTAATACTCCAACACTAAACCAGCCATTTCCACAAGATTTTATGTTGCCAAAATTTGGTGTTTATGCATCGGCTGTCAAAATAGATGATGAAATGCATTATGGCGTAACAAATATTGGAGTAAAGCCAACAATAGGGAAGTATAACCCATTGTCTGAAACATGGGTGCCTAAAAATGATTTAGGCGACCTTTACGGAGAAAAAGTAGAAGTATTTTTGCTTGATTTTATAAGAGTAGAGAAAAAGTTTGAAAGTATAGAAAAACTTCATGACCAAATAATATTAGACTCTAAAAAATCATATGAAATATTTCAAAGTTTAAAAAAGTGGAAAGATTAAAGTTGAAAATTGAAAGTAAAAAAATAAATAAAAAATCCGATAGGATTTTCACATTCACTATTCACTGTTCACTCTTCACTATTCACTATTTTAGGATTTTCACATTCACTCTTTACATTCACTGTTCACTATTAACTGTTAAAAAGCTTCAATTTTAAAATAGCTATACCAAAATTTAATGTTTTGGTATAGCTATTTGTATATTATTTTTTATGTTTTTGTCCTTTAATAACTTTAAGTCTTGAGAACTCCTCACGGTCTTTCTCTTCTAATACTTCAGTTATGAATTTTACAGTATATTCAAAACGTGGAATAATAATATTTTTTAATGCATTTGCACGTTTTTGAGTTTTCTTAACAGCATCAGCCAATTTATAAACACTATTTTCGACTTCTGCAAGTTCAACAGTTAAAATCTTAACTTCATTAAATTTAATATAAGCATCATCTAAAGTAGAATTAGTAGACATTAAACCATAAGTAAGTGGTGGGTTTAATGTTGAATCTATTTTTAAAAGCGGAATTTCAACACCCATAATACTTTTATAATTTAGTTTAAGTGAATTTTCAAAAGGAATACTCTTTGAAATTTCGTCGCAAAATCCTAAAGATAAATTTGCACGTTGTAAAGCTAGATAAGCCTCAGTATACGCATTATCTATTTTATCTTGGATTATATTAGCACGGTCAATAAGCGTCATCATTTCCCTAATAATAATATTTCTTTTTTTATCAAGCAGGTCAAAACCAGTTTTAGCTAAAGCTAAAGATTTTTTTGTATTTATAAGATTACCTTTTGTAGGTGCTATTTGTATAGACATTATTTGTCACCGCCTGTTAAAAAATTATTTATTATTACTTTCCTTATAGTATACATCAAGTATTTTGTCATCAATTCTATCAAGCTCGCTACGTGGGAAGATGCTTAAAAGCTCCCAGCCTAAGTCTAAGCTTTGTTGAATAGTTCTGTTATCGTGGTAATCTTGATTTACAAATTTAGCTTCAAAAGCCTTACCAAATTCAATATATTTTTTGTCGGTAGGGGATAGCTCCTCTTCGCCAATTACAGACGCTAGTGAGCGTGCCTCTATAACTTTTGAGTAAGATGCAAATAATTGCCCTGCAAGTGCCGAATGGTCTTCTCTTGTAAATCCTTTACCTATACCGTCTTTCATAAGTCTTGAAAGTGACGGTAAAACGTCAACTGGTGGATATAATCCTTGACCTTGTAAATTTCTATTTAAAACTATTTGTCCCTCAGTAATATATCCTGTTAAATCAGGGATAGGGTGTGTAATATCATCATTAGGCATTGTAAGAATTGGTATTTGAGTAACGCTACCAGTACTTCCTTTAGTCATACCAGCACGCTCGTAAAGTGACGCTAAATCAGAATACAAATAACCAGGATATCCTTTTCTACCAGGAATTTCGCCTTTTGGAGAGCTAAACTCACGTAAAGCCTCAGCGTAAGATGTCATATCAGTCATAATAACAAGCACGTGCATATTAAGCTCCATTGCTAAATACTCAGCAGCACTTAAAGCACAACGTGGAGTTAAAATTCTCTCAATGATAGGGTCGTTAGATAAATTTAAATACATTACAACCCTTTGTAAAACGCCAGACTCTTCAAAACTCCTTTTAAAGTAGTCTGCAACGTCATTTTTAACACCCATAGCAGCAAATACTATACAGAAACCTTGACCAGCTTCGTCAGCAATTTTGGCTTGTCTTACTATTTGTACTGCAAGCTCGTTATGTTTCATACCTGAGCCTGAGAAAATTGGTAGCTTTTGACCTCTAATAAGTGTCATCAAAGTATCAATAGTTGAAACACCAGTATTGATAAAGTTTTGAGGATAAATCCTTGAAACTGGGTTTATAGGCGTACCATTAATATTTAATTGTTTATCGTAAAAAACATCGCCAAGTCCGTCGATAGGAACACCTGCACCACTAAAAACTCTGCCGATAATTTCAGGCGAAACTTTAATTTGCATAGGGTGACCAGTTAGTCTAACTTTAGTATTATTTAAAGATATAGTACGTGTACCCTCAAATACTTGCACTACTATACGTTCGCCATCAATTTGAATAATCCTACCTTGCCTAGAAGTTCCGTTATCAAGGTTAATTTCTACAATTTCTTCAAAAGTAGCACCTTTAACACCGTCTATAACAATTAAAGAACCGTTAATCTCTTTGACGCCTACATAATCTATAATCAATTTTAATACCCTCTTTCTTATAGGGAGATGCTGTCTACAGTTTCGTCGATTTCTTTTATATAATCGTTAAACATCTCAAGTTTGTCGTTTGGTATATCGTATTTCATTTTTGAAAGTTTTTCAAATAAGCCTTTTTCCATAACAACAGATACTGGAACGCTTGCTGCAACTAAATGCTTAACTCTTTTATGAAGATGTAATATAACTTTCATCATAAGCTTTTGTTTTTCAAGTGGAACGAAAGTATCATCTTTATGGAAAGCGTTTTGTTGTAAAAAGCCTACTCTTATAACTTTTGCAATTTCTATAACAAGCTTTTGGTCGTCAGGTAAAATGTCAGCACCTATAAGCTTTACAACTTCCATTAAACTACTTTCCTCTTGTAAAATTGCTTTAATTTTATTTCTATATTTTATAAAGTCTTTACCTTCTTTTTCTTCAAACCATTTATCTAAATCTGTAAAATATTCGCTATAGCTATTTATCCAGTTTATAGCAGGATAATGCCTTGAATATGCTAAAGATTTATCTAACGCCCAGAAACAACGTGTAAAACGTTTTGTGTTTTGTGTAACAGGCTCTGAGAAATCGGCACCTTGAGGAGAAACCGCACCAATAATAGAAACTGAACCCTCTTTACCGTTTAAAGTAGTTACACGTGCAGCACGCTCATAAAACTCAGAAAGACGTGATGGTAAGTAAGCAGGGAAACCCTCTTCGGCAGGCATTTCTTCAAGTCTACCAGAAATCTCTCTTAAAGCTTCAGCCCAACGAGATGTAGAGTCTGCCATAATAGCAACATGATAGCCCATATCTCTGTAATATTCAGCCATTGTGATACCTGTATAGATAGATGCTTCACGAGCAGCAACTGGCATATTTGAGGTGTTAGCAATAAGTACAGTTCTATCAGTCATAGGTCTGTTAGATTTAGGGTCGATAAGTTCTGAAAATTCCTCTAAAACTTGGCTCATTTCATTACCACGTTCGCCACAACCTACATAAACAATAATATCAGCATCGCACCATTTAGCAAGTTGATGTTGTGTCATTGTTTTGCCTGTTCCAAATCCACCAGGGATAGCCGCTGTACCACCTTTAGCAATAGGGAATAGAGTATCAATTACCCTTTGTCCTGTAATTAGCGGAATGTCGCCTGCAAGCCTATTAATAACTGGTCTTGCTGTACGTATTGGCCATTGTTGACAAAGTGTAAGTTCATGAATATTAGAATGTTCATCTCGAATTTTTACTATAACATCATTTATACGATATTTACCAGATTTATTAGTAAATACAACCTCTCCACTAAGTGTAGGAGGAACTAGCAGTCTATGTTCAATAATAGCAGTTTCAGGAATAGTTGCATAAATTTGTCCGCCTTTTAATACATCGCCATTTTTTACGGTAATATTAGTTTCCCACAACTTTTCAGTGTCGAGAGGTTCAATATTTGCACCCCTTGAAATAAAAGCACCGTTATTTTCTCTAATAGCAAGAAGTGGACGTTGTATACCATCAAATATGTTTGTCATAATTCCAGGACCTAAAGTTATGTACATTGGTGTGCCAGTTGAATAAATAGGGTCACCAACTTTTAGTCCAGAAGTTTCCTCGTAAACTTGAACTGTTGTAAATTCATCGTTAATACTAATAATTTCTCCAACAAGTTTTTCATCGCTTACGTATACCATTTCCATCATTGAAAATGAATTTGTGTTTTTTACAGTAACAACAGGTCCGTTAATACCGTATATTACGTTTTGATTTTCCATTAAATCAATCCTCTTAACTTTTTTAAGATAGTTTCAAATTTGAATTAGTCAAAAACCACTCTTTTTGGTCTTTTAATTTTGTATCGAGAGTGTTGTCAATATATAAATTCTCTTTTTGACAATAAGCTGCAATACCACCAATTTTTATATTAGTAGCTACTTCAAATTTAATGTTGCAACCGTCAAAAGACGACATAATAATATCTTTATACTTTGCGTCTTCTTCTTTTATATATACTACACAGTCAAAGCCATAAAAAGCAGTTGCTAACTCTTTTGAATATTTAATTAAAGTGTCAATGTATTTTTCGCTTTTAGCATATTCACATAATTTGTTGTATGCTTTTTTGAAAACATCATCAGTTATTTCAACACGCCTTTTGAAAAGAACTTCACGTCCCTCTCTTTCAAGTTTTGCAGTTTCGTTTCTAATGCCTGATTTCATCTCTTGCATTTCTTTTTGAATTAAAATATAAGCGTCTTTTAAGCCTTCGTCTTCAGCTTTTTTAAGCTCTTGTGCCTTAAACTCTTCAACTTCTAATTCAATTTTATGCTTTTGCTCATCTGCATACTTTTGGATAGCGTCTAAAAAATGACCTGTCTTATTTTGGTTATTAATTTCTATATTTTCATTTTTATGTGCCATAATTATAACCATTCCTCTCCGAATAGTTTTTGTTATTAGTTTTTTTAAAGCTTAACGCCTATAGCTTCTTGTACGTACTTAGTGATAGAACCTTTAGTACGTCCATTACCATGTCTGTCTGGTATTTCAACAATTAAAGGACGTTTTCTTTTTAATTTTAAGTCGTAAACTAGCTCTGGACATAAGCCAACTAAACGTTCAGTCATTAAAACAACTGCAACGTCTTCCATCTCCATGGCGTCCTTTAATGCTTGTTTAACTTCTGTATCTTCGTGGATAACAATACCGTCTATACCTGCAAGTCGCATACCAACTTGTGTATCGACATTATCGCTAATTAGAAAAAATTTCATAATGTCACCGTTTCCGTTTAAGATTATGAGAATAATATTAAGATTGAAACTAAAAGACCGTAAATAGCAATACCTTCGCCAAGTGCCACGAAAATAAGAGCTTTACCAAATGCTTTTGGATCTTCGCTTGTAGCACCAATAGCGGCAGGAGCAGCAGCTGCAACGGCAATACCACCACCAATACCAGAAAGACCTGTTACTAAAGCAGTAGCTAAGTACTTCATACCCTCAGCACCAGCTGCAACAGCAGTAGGGTCAGCCACAGCAACAGCAGTTTCGGCAGCTGATGCATTTGTAAATGATAAAGCTAGACAACCTGCACCTACAACAAAGAAAGATATCATTTGAGTAGCTACAGTTCTTGTTCTTTTGCACCCTTTGTGTTCAGCTAAAATAGCTAAAATGATAGATACAACTAAAAAAGCTGCTGGAATAATTAATAAAATGAATTGCATAATGTTTACCTCCAAAAATTTTTTATTGTTTATTTAGTCGGATAGGGTTAAACTTTCTACCTGCACCAACATAAAAGCGACTGAATAATTCGTAATATTGTAGTCTTAGTAATTGTATACATACTAAAGTAGCCTCTAAAGCTATAACAAAAGCATTACCTAGTATTACAACTAAAACATATCCTACCATACCTGCTTGTAATAAAAGCATGTCAGCAAGTGTGAATACAACAATCATCATACCAGCGTGAATTAAGATGAATGCACCTACACGCAAGAAAGACATTGTATTTGTGATGTAACTTAAAAGGGTTTCAAAAAGCTCAAAAGAGTTTTGAGTTATATAATCGCCCCATTTTTTAGGTTTCCAATTTTCTTTACCCTCTAATTTTTTACCTAAAGGCTCTTTAAATAGAATTAAAGCAAGCGGTAAAATAATTAAAATTAAAACATAAGGGATAGATAAAACATGAATACCCAGTAACTCAAGTACAAGACCGCCTAAAAGTGAAACGTAAAAAACAAGTCCACTTATACCGCTTGCTCCAAATACTCCATTTTCATAATCTTTTCGTCTTAAAGAAGAAAAGATGTTTATTGACATACCAATTAATAATAGTAAAACACCTATAGAAAGTGTAGCTATTAAAAGTGTAGTTGCACTATGCATTATTTCAATAGGTTTTTCGTGGAAGCCTAAAGCATGATACATAGGGTCAAGTACGTGTTCAAAACCGAATACAGAACCATAGACAAGACCAAATATTGCCGAGGAAATACCGCAAGGTATTAATATTCTACCAATTGCCATTTCCTTAAGTTTCCACATAGCTAAACCAATTAAGGAAAGGACTAAACCTTGCCCAACGTCACCAAACATTATACCAAATAAGACTGTAAATGTTACAGAGATAAAGCCTGTAGGGTCAATTTCGTTGTAGTTTGGTAAACCGTACATATCAACAAAAAATTCAAATGGTTTTGAAAAAGCGTTGTTTTTTAATTTGATAGGAGGGGAGTGGTTAAGCTCGTTTTTACCATCGCTTAAAGAAAATTCTACAGATGGTAGCTTGTTAAGTTCGCTTTCAAGTTTATGAGCATTTTCGCTTTCAACCCAACCTATAAGCACAAACTTATCTTTATAAGCTGACGCATATTTTTTTATGTTGTAGCAATTATATAAACTTAGTATCTTTGAGTAGTAACGCATAGAGTTTTCAAAGTTTTTATCAATGAAATTTTTTATGTCGTTTTCGTATGAAATTAATTGCTTTTCAAGGTTTTTAAGTTCATTTTCAAGCTTTTTAATTTGATTTTCTGGATTGTCTGAAAATGAAGAAATTTCGTAACGCTCAAAGAAAAGGCTTGAGAAAATTCTGTCTACATTTTCGCTTTGTTCAATTGTAGATATATACATACCCCAATAATGTGTACTATCTGAGGTGCATGGGAAAAAAGTTAAGTAAGGGTTATTTTTGTAAGTTTCTAACTTCTTCATACTTTCGATAGGTATACGACCAAAAGTAGTTTTAATATACTTGCAATCTTCTATTTTGTCCAGTTGTAAGTCAAGCCCCAAAAAATGAGTAGTTTCTGCAATTTTCCTTTTATGTTCTTCTATATCTTGGTTGCATATAACTTTTTGCATTACAAGGTCGCCTAGATTTTTCGTGAAAAACTCAACATAGTCTGTAAGCTCTTTACGTGATACTACAAAATCTTTATCATCAATTATATTTGGTTCAAGGTTTGAAATTTTAAAAATATCGTCCATACTTTCGAGTAAATCGCCATAGTAATTTTTATCAATTATAGGAACGAAGTTTTTAGTGTCTGAATAAAAATTAGTTAAATCATCAGGTTGAAAAGATAGAGAACGACCACATATTTTAACGACGTTGTCTATATCGGACATAAGCCCTATCATCTCTATACATTTCATAGGTATTACAGCCATAAAATAAAATACTCCTTTCAAAAAATATTATTAAAAGATTAATAATCCTTTAACCGTATCGTCATCTACACCATATCGGATACCCTCAATTATGTTAATAACATTAGAAAGTTCCGCCTCTTCAAGAAAAATATACGACATCATAACAACACACGGTGAAGTAGAATGTCTTATATTCTTTTTTGCACTAGTGAATTTTGCTTTATTTGAAATGTCACCAGCAAAAGAGTATTCTAACTTGTTAATTATTTTGCCTGAATTTGTACTTTGCATTAAGCTAAAAATCTGACTTGAATTTTCAGCCTGACACATACCATCAATTGTTTGTTCTTTTAAAGTTCCAAAAGGTAATAATTTTTCTTTAATTTCTTCATAGTTTAAATGGAAATATTTTTTTAATCTTAAAATACGCACAAAATTTATTAAATCTACATCGTGATTAAATATTTGTAGTAATTCTTTTTTGCTTTTGCCGTTTGTGTAAGTGTTTATAATATTAAAAATTTCTTTATATAGCATTATGTAAAGTTCATTTTCAATAGAGGGAATATCTATAAAATCGTTAGTAGGCTTAAACTTTTCAAGAATTTTTCTATAAGCCGTTTTATCTAAAACAGATAAAAGAGTATCATAATTTCTAGCACTTGCTAAAGCGTGTAAATCTATTTTTGTGTGTTTATCAAAATATTCAGGTAAAGCATAAATATATTCATTTGTCTTTTTTGAATTGTAAAGCATTAAGTAATGAAGTATTTGTTCAATTTCCGTTCGCATAATTATGTAGCTTGAAAAATGTTCGCCTACAGAGATTTCATATCGACAAAGGGAAGCAAAATCATAAAATAACTGTTGTTTTAAAATAAGTTCAAGTTGTCCACGGTGTACATCACGTTCGTTTAAGCCTGTAAGTAAGGTTGAATACTTTGTATGGCTTTTTAAATACGTTAATACTTCTGGAACGCTTGAGCAGTTTAGTAAATTTTGATAATCTTTACTTGTGAGTCTTTTGCCGTACATTGCTCGTGCCTTTGATAAAATTGCATTGGATGCAAACGTTTTAATCAATTGTAAAACCCCCAAATATTAATCATTTAAAACGTTATTAACTATTGTGTCAACCCAAGTATTAACGTTTTTATTGTAACTTTCGTTTAATTCTTGCATAGATTTTTCTTGTTTTTCTTTAGTTTCAATACGCTGTTTCTCTGCTACTTCTTTTTGTGTTATCTCGTTTGTAGCAATTCTTTTTCTAGCACGCATTATATATTCATCGTGTATAGTTTCTTTAGTTTTTACAATGTCTTTTTCAAGAGCTATCTTTTTATTTTCAGCATCTTGCGTTATTTTGCGTGCTTTTTCGTCCATTTCAATTATTTTCGTTAGCATATCTTGCATAATATAAGCACTCCTATTTTTTGAAATTTAATTCCTTTAAACTATACTACATCACTGTTGTATATGTGACTTTATTAATTTTTTAAACTTTGTAAAGGTGCAGGTATTCTGCCGCCTCTTGCTATAAATGCTTTTGGAGATGCAGTATTTACAGGCATTACAGGGCCACCGCCTAAAAGTCCACCAAAGTTTAAAGTGTCGCCTGCTTTTTTACCAATTGCAGGGATTAATCTTACCGCAGTAGTTTTTGAGTTAATCATACCAATAGCGGCTTCATCAGCGATTATTGCAGATATTATATCAGCACTTGTATCACCAGGTATATTTATCATATCAAGACCAACTGAACAAACAGCAGTCATAGCTTCAAGTTTATTAAGAGTTAAACAACCGCACTCAGCCGCCGCTATCATTCCAGCATCTTCAGTTACAGGGATAAATGCACCTGAAAGTCCGCCAACGTGTGAAGACGCCATTGTGCCACCTTTTTTAACAGCGTCGTTTAGTAAAGCTAAAGCAGCTGTAGTGCCGTGGCAACCGCAAGTTTCAAGACCCATTTCCTCTAAGATATATGCTACACTGTCACCAACAGCAGGTGTAGGTGCTAAAGATAAATCAACAATACCGAAAGGAACACATAATCTTTTTGAGGCTTCACGTGCTACAAGTTGTCCAGTTCTTGTGATTTTAAATGCTGTTCGCTTGATTAAGTCGGCAACTTCTGTAATGTCGCAAGTTTGATTTTTAGCAAGAACTGCACGCACAACACCAGGACCAGAAACACCTACATTTATAACGCAGTCAGGCTCACCAGCACCGTGGAAAGCACCAGCCATAAATGGGTTATCTTCAGGAGCGTTACAAAAAACAACTAACTTTGCAGCTCCAATACAATCTCTGTCAGCAGTTAAAACGGCTGTTTGCTTAATTATTTTACCCATTTTTGCTACAGCGTCCATATTGATACCAGCTTTTGTGCTACCAATATTTACAGAAGAACAAACGTGCTGTGTAGTAGCAAGAGCTTCTGGGATACTCTCTATTAAAGCATAATCTCCGCTTGCAAAACCTTTTTGCACTAAAGCAGAATAACCACCAATAAAGTTTACTCCTACAGTATCTGCAGCTTTATCAAGTATTTTTGCAAATTTAACAGGGTTTTGAGTTTGGCACGCAGCACTTATCATAGCGATAGGTGTTACTGAAATTCTTTTATTTATAATAGGTATACCATATTCACGGCTTATGTCTTCGCCAGTCTTTACAAGGTCAACGGCGTATCTACAAATCTTGTCGTAAATTTTGTTGCAAGATTTATCAATATCACTACTGATACAGTCAAGTAGCGATATACCCATTGTAATAGTTCTTACGTCTAAATGTTCGTTGTCAATCATATTGATAGTTTCCAATATGTCATGAGAGTTAATCATAATTTTGCAATCCCTCTTTCGTTTTAAATTTTAAATTCTATGCATTGAATTGAATATGTCTTCATGCATAACATGAATTTTTAAATCAAGTGATAAAGCAAGAGTGTCCATCTCCTCAGATAAAGCAGAAATTGTAATTTCTGTTTTGCTCATATCAACGAGCATAATCATAGTAAACATATCTTGTAATACTGACTGAGTAACATCAGTTACATTGATGTCATATTCAGCACATTTGTTACATACTTTAGCAAGGATACCTACAGTATCTTTACCTATAACTGTTATAAAAGCACGCATAATATAATACCTCCAATTTTTTATTCTTTAATTATCTAACTTTTCACAATGTATGTCAATATTAAATTTAAATAATATTGAAATTTAACGTTTATTATAGGAAAAAGACATCTAAAATTAGGTAAAATTACGCTAATTTTAAATGTCATTAAAATGATTTTATTATACTGTGTTTTTTAGCACAACTGCTTGACTTCCAAGTTGCTCATATCTTGTTTCAAAAAGAGATTTGTCAGCTTTAATATATCCGTATGAATACATAGGGTCGTTGTAATAATAGTAGTTTTCGTCATAGCCTACAAGAACTATGCAATGTTCGTTTGCAAGCCATGTGAAAGTGTCGCCATCTTCATAAGAGGAGTAATCTCTAGCACCAGAAACTGTCCAACTAGTAGTATTAAAAGGGTCAGCCATATACATAGTAGACCAAATAACAACAGGTATATCATTTACAATATATTCCGCTACTAGTTCATCAAGAGTTTTTTCTGTAACGTCTTGTGATATATGTTTGTTTCCTTCTTCAGATAAATAATCGTTTAGAGTGTATTCAATTACAGGAGCATAACAACCAAAAGAACTATAAGAGTAAGGAGAACCTAAAAAACAAGACTCAGGGTCTGGGCCTTCGTAATAACCATCATTATTTACATAAATGCTTTCCATAGGTAAATAATTGTCTATCAAATATTCTACAGTAGTATTATATCCGTAATGATTAAGTAACATAGTTGTGCTTACAATTTCACAGCCAGTTGGAAAAATACCAACTTGTGTAATATGTGGTACATCTTGTATTGTGTAGCTAGTTGGTAGTTTAGAGTAACTGCTAACTTGTGCTTGAGCAGTTATTTCATTTTGTGAGGTTGCAGTAACTGTTACTTCTCCATGAGATAAGAAAGTTATAACGCCGTTATCATCAATAGTGGCAACTTGATCATCGCTTGAGGAAAACTCTAATTGATCTAATGGTACATCACTTGGAGCAGTTAGTAAGTTTAATTTTTGAGGTGTTGAAATATTTACATTATACTTGTCAAATTCAAAAGTTAAAAAGTCTACTTCAACTGTAGGTGGCTCAGTAGGTTCAGTTTTAGAAATTTCATCTTGATTTGTTCCAGAAGTTGTTGTATTATTTGTATTATCATAAGTTGGAGATGTATCACTATTTGTATTGTAATTACAAGAAACAAAAGTAATAAGTATAGATAATATTAAAAAGCATATAATGAATTTGTTTTTTTTCATAAAGCACCTCTTTGTAAATATGTACCGCTTTTTATATGATACCTTAATCATATTTAATTAGTATGATTAAAATGTTAAATTTTTATTAATTAAGGAGTAAAAGAAATGATATTTGATTCACACGCACATTACGACGATAAAGCTTTTAATGAAGATAGGGAAGAAGTTTTGCAAAAGCTTAATGGCGAAAAAAATGTAGTTGCAATTGTTAATTCTTCAATAGATGAATTAACTCAAAAATTTGGTATTGAATATTCTAAAAAATACGATTTCATGTGGACAACTATAGGATATCACCCAGAATGTGCAGAAAAAGCAACAGGTGACTATATAGAAAAAATGGTTAAATATATGGAATACGAAAAAGCAGTAGCAATAGGTGAAATAGGACTTGACTATTACTGGAAAACTGTACCTAAAGACGTGCAAATAAAAGTATTTGAAGAGCAACTTGCATTAGCAGTTGACCTTGATGTACCAGTAGTTGTACACGATAGAGAAGCACACGGCGACGTACTTAAAATACTTAAAAAATATAGACCAAAAGGAGTTATGCATTGTTTTTCAGGTTCTTTGGAGTTTTCAAAAGAAATACTGAACTTAGGTATGTCGTTAAGCTTTGGCGGAGTAGTTACGTTTAAAAATGCAAAACATAGTATAGACGTTGTAAAAGAAATACCAATTAATAAATTACTACTTGAAACTGATGCACCATACCTTGCACCAGTACCGTATAGAGGGAAAAGGTGTGACTCTTCAATGATACAATTAACGGCTGAAAAAATAGCAGAATTACGCAATATGAAAAGTGATGAAGTGCTAAAAATAACAGCCGAAAATGCAAGTGCATTATATAATATTAAATTGTAATGTTTTTTTTATAGATTTAGCGATAATATAGGATAATTCGACAGGAACTGCATTTCCTACCATTTTATAACCATTATCAACATCATTATACATAAACTCAAAAGTGTCTGGAAAACCTTGTATTCTAGCACATTCACGGACAGTTAGTCTTCTGTATAAATGTTCTTTACTAGGCACAAATATCCTTTTGTTTTTTTCGATAAAAAGCATTTTAGGAGCTTGAGGGTGAAGTTGACATTGTCTGCCACTTGCTTGTACTGTAAATGCAGGTTCGTCCCAAGCTCTAACTCTATTGCGACTCATGAAAATAGTAGAAAATGCACCAGTGAAAAATTCATGGTTTTTAATAAGTAGATTTTCGTTTGCTTTGTTTTTTGGTAAGGCAGAAGTAGAAGAGTCTTTTAAGTCGTAAATTGCATCTTTTAAAGTTTTCTTTTGTTGTATTTGAGGAGTAGTGGCTTTAGGAAAGGAAAAATCAATATTTAAATCGTTTCTAAACCCAATAAAAAAAACTCTTTTGCGGTCTTGAGGTACTCCAAAATCTGAGGCGTTTACTAAGGTTACAGTAACATTGTAACCGCAATTTTTCAGCATATTTAAAATATTTTTAACAGCGTCAGAATGTTTATTTGCTAACATTCCAGATACATTTTCTGCCAGAAAAAATTTAGGCTGTTTAGATTTTAAAATTCTAATGTAATCATAAAATAATTGTCCTCTATCGTCATCAATTCCACGCATTGCTCCAGCTTCGCTCCAACTCTGACAAGGCGGACCTCCGATTATTCCATCTATATTATTTGGAAAATCTGATGGGTGAATATTTCTAATATCCTTTTTTATAAGTTTAGCAGTATGATTTTTCTCGTAAGTGTCCCAAATAGTTTTATCGTATTCGTTTGCACAAATTATATTAAATCCAGCACGATTAAATCCTAAATCAAGACCACCAGCACCAGAAAATAGGCTTATTATATTCATATATACCTCTTAAATAATTATAGTAATTAACTTTGCGTCGATTAATTGAGCAGGATTATTTGGATTTTTAATTTTAATATCACTGATATTTAAATTACTGTTGATTAGTGCTAATTTCTCCAACTCTAATTTGTTGTCAAAAGAATTATACTTATTTAAGTTAATTATAGCCATAAAAGTAAATTCTTTTGAATTATCTCTTTTGAAAACGTAATTAAAAGTTTTAAACGGATTTTCAATACCCCACATTCCACGAACTCTTAAATATGTAATTCCTAAAGGGTCTACTTTATTTAATTTTCCAAGCTCGTTAGTTTTAACTAATTCTATGTTTGGTATTTCGCTTATTCCATCTTTAATTTTATTTTTAATTTTTTCGTAAGTATCAGTTGTAGCACAATAATCAGTACCATAAACCATGCATAACTGCTTTAAGCGGTTTTTTTGTACAATTCCAATTGTGTATATCATGTCTTTCTCAGTCCATATTTCAGCTTCTTTACAAGCGCTTGAAATCATATTGGAGTTTGCGTATAGTTTGCATTTAGGGTAACTAGAATTTAAAGCTATTGCAGAATTATAGTTTTCTATTTTTTTTATTTCTATTGCGTCACCATTCTTTAGAATAGCATCTGGTGGATTAGAGTTATTTCCAATATATGAAAACACTTCTGAAATTTTTTCTAACCTATCACTTTCATTATGACAAGATAATGTGTTTGCAAATAAATCTTTTATATATTCTTCTAATGCATAGCCTGTACTGTTGGCTCTATTATTAGATGAGCTTAAACTTTTTAAGTCAATCATTGGATTGTTTGTTAAATTAATTATTGCTGTTATTATATTACTCATAGCTAGAAACCTCCATTTGTTTTAGTAGATGTGATAATTCTTAATCAAGCCAGCGGATATCAGTATCTGTACTTAAATTGTCAAGTCCGTATAAAATCAAAGTGTTTTCAATTTCATGTTCCTTTATTAAGTCAGATACAGTATCGTTATAATATCTTAAATCAACCATATAAATTTCGCTATAATTATCAGCTAAAAACGGTGTGAAACAATGAGCAAAAGAGTCTTTTATAATTAAAAGCTTTTCATCATTTGTAACAGCACTGTTTTTTATTGTAACTAAACTATGGTTACCGTCAAGAAAAACAGGATATTTATCATCTCTTTTTAAATGTCTAGTGAAATAAAGTGAGTTGTAAGAGGTTTCGCTATCGCCCTCTTTTATAGTTACAGAGATATTGTCACTGTGATTTTTATTATACCACAAGTCTATATTTTCGTACGGAGTAAGCCATAACGCACTTTTAGAGTAAGTTGTGCCATAAAAGCCCTCGTAACTTTCAATATTAAAATCACTTTTTGCAGTAGGTGTAATACCTAAACTTTTGCAGTATTCTGTATAAGCTAAATATGCACCCTCTTGTGTCCAGTGGTGGTCAGTTTTATAGTATAGATTATAATTATCTTTATTTTCTAAAAATAAATCATTTAAATTTAAAAAACTCATATTTCCCTTATTTTCTTCAATGATGTTAAAATATTCATCATTGTTATATGAGTTGTGTAAAAGAGGTAGTTTATCATCTAAAATATGACCAGTTGATGGTACTACAATTAAAGATGCATTTGTATTTGTGTTGTCTGAAAAGTCGGACAGTAGCTTTATATTGCTTTCAAGGAAGTTATTTTCGTCAGTAGGTATATTGATTAAATAATTGTCACTGCCACTGTAAACGCCGTTTAAACCATTTCTACCTGTATATAATTCTGTGTAAGAGTTTACACCAACAAATAAATCACGTGCTACTACGTGGTCTACTAGATACTTCTCAAAATCTTCGCCAAATTCACCACTAATTAAACTATCAAATGTAAACGCTGGAAATTCTTGTAATATCCTTTTTTCATTTGAAGAATATTCTAGTTTAGGCACAAAAATAAAGCACAAGCCAATACTAAAGATTGCTACTATAAATACAATTGCAGGGAGATATTTTTTATAATTTCTTTTTTCCATAATAGTCTCCTTAAAATCTGAAATAAATAAAAGGATTATAACTTTGACTAACGAGTGATGCTGTACATAGCAGAAGACCGCAAGTACAATAAATAGTTTCAGCAATCCATGCCCACGACATACTTTTTATTTTGGTGTAAATATTGAACGCTAAAGGTGTGCTTGCGATAATTGCAACAATCAAAAGCGGTAAAAAAGATAATGTTAAAACTAAAGCTTCTGCACCCATAAGTCCGTTTGAAAAATCAAACATTGAAACAAAGTAAGCAGTCATTTCTTCAAAATCCTCAAAGAAGAAAATAACCCAACCTATTATAATTAAAAATAGAGAATAAATATGTTGTACAATGTTTGGTAACTTTTGTAATTGCTTATATAAAAATAATTTTTCTATTATCAATATTAAACCGAAAAATAAACCCCATAATATAAAGTTGACGCTTGCACCATGCCATAAACCTGTTAAAAACCACACAATAAGTAAGTTTAAAATTAAACGTTTTTTGCCTACTCTATTTCCTCCAAGTGGAATATAAACGTATTCTCTGAACCATGTGCCGAGTGAAATATGCCATCTTCTCCAAAATTCTGTAATTGTTTTAGAGATGTATGGATAGTCAAAGTTTTTTAAAAATTCAAATCCAAACATATTTCCAAGCCCACGAGCCATGTCGGAGTATCCGCTAAAATCAAAATATATTTGGAAAGAATAAGCAATAATACCAACCCAACTGCCAATTACACCGTTAGCTTGTCCAGTATCTCTCATGCTTTCCCAAAGTAAACCCATTTGATTTGCGATTAATACTTTTTTAGAAAGTCCCACCATAAATAATTTAACGCCGTTTGTGAATTGATCCATAGTTTCACGGCGATGATTAAGTTGATGTGCTACATCTTTATATCTTACGATAGGGCCTGCAATAAGTTGAGGGAAAAGTGCTACATACGTACCAAAAGAAACAATGTTTTTTTGAACAGGTGCATCTCCTCTGTATACATCAATTGAGTATGACATTGTCTGGAATGTGTAAAAAGAAATACCAATTGGTAATGGGATAGTTAATAGCGGTATATCTAAAAAAGGTAATATATTTAAAGTTTCAGTTAAAAAACCAGCGTACTTAAAGAAAGCTAAAAGACCTAAATTAATAACGATTGAAGATATTACAAGTTTTTTAGCTATTGATTTGTTACTTCTGTATTTATCTATAAAATATCCGTGTGTAAAGTCTACTACAGTTGAGAACAACATAAGTGAAACAAAAATTGGCTCACCCCAACCATAAAAAATTAGATTAACGACAAATAAAACTACATTTCTCCATTTTACAGGGCAAATATAGTATAAAGCTAAAACTATAGGTAAATACAGAAATAAAAATAATATACTTGAAAAAAGCATGAATTACCACCTTAATAAAAAATATATAGCATTTTGAATAATGAAAAGTGAATAGTGAATAGTTAAAAGTGAATATTGAAAAGTGAAGGTGAAAATCCTTGCGGATTTTTTATTTATATAAAGGACATAAAAAGTTTCATTTTAGTATAAGATATGAAATTATTAATATGAGCAGAAATTAAGTATATCTGCTCATATTAATATTGTAAATAAATTTAATTATTTTATAGCCTCAGTATAAATTGAAGTTGCTGTGTCTAGTTCTTCTGTTAATATCATGCTTACATAATTTCCGTCAATTTTAATTTCAGCATCTTTTATTAAATCGTAATTTTCAGCGTTGTAGCTTGCAACTTCGCTTTTTCTTGAAGTCAAACGCTCATTTAATTTTTCTAAAACAGTAGTTGCACTTTCTTCGTCTGTAGCTTCAATTAAAACAATTTCAGTTAAACCCTCTTTGTCAATTTCGCCTGCAAAAGATTTTACTAAACTTTCTTCAATTAAATAGTATGTGTTTAAGTCTTCAATTTCGTACTTTTCTGCATTTTCAATGTTGCAATCTGTGTTTATTTGAGTAAGTGTTGCCTCTAAAT
>CAYJFG010000039.1:2136-18714 GCA_964369305.1 uncultured Eubacteriales bacterium | reverse complement strand
GAATTACGAATTACGCATTACGAATTACGAATTAAACTATCTTCAGGTATTCTAAATTTTAAACATAATATTTTAAAAAGTATATCATTAATTTGATGTACTTTTTTTATAGGAGGAAAATTTTATGCAATTAATAGTAAAACATTTTAACGACTTATCTACATTAGAACTATTTGAGATTTTAAAGCTTCGTATGTCTGTATTTGTAGTGGAGCAAAACTGCCCATTTCAAGATATAGACGACGCCGACAAAGTAGCTTTCCACGTATACTTACAAGATGAAAACGGTATACAAGCATACGTAAGAGTATTACCAAAAGGTGCTACTTTTGACGATGTTTCAATTGGTAGAGTTATATCTATAAAAAGACGTTGCGGACTAGGTAGCCAAATACTATATAAAGGTATAGAAGTTGCAAAAGAAAAATTTAACGCTAAAAAAATAACAATAGAAGCACAAACATACGCCAGAAAATTATACGAAAATCAAGGTTTTGTACAAGTTTCAGATGAGTTTTTAGTAGACAACCTACCTCATATGATAATGACTTTAAGAATGGATAGTTGAGAGTTGAAAGTGGATAGTTAATGTGAAAATCCTTACGGATTTTTTTATTTATAAAGAGCGTTTATTATTTCTAGTATCTGCTTTTGTCTTTTAATTACGCATTACGAATTATTAATTTGTCTTTTAATTACGAATTACGCATTACGAATTAAGTAATGTTTTTACATTTTTGAAATAAGCAATTTACAATTAATTAACAAATACATCTTGACAAACTTTTAAAGTAATGGTAATCTTAATATAGAGTTAGCACTCTAAAGGCGAGAGTGCTAATTTACAAAGAGAGTAAAAAAGAGGTGAGCGTTATGTCGCTTTCGCCCACGTAAAAGTAAAATCCTTGAAGCCATTGTTGAAAGTTACATCAAAACAGGCGAGCAGATAAGCTCGAAGTCGCTTTTAGATATGTTAGGAATTAATGTATCATCAGCAACTTTAAGAAATGAAATGTCAAGCCTTGAGCAAGACGGCTTTTTAATTAAGCCTCATACCTCAGCCGGAAGAATACCATCAAGTACAGGTTATAGGTATTATGTAAACAACATTATGGGTGAAAATGATATTACAAGTGGCGAAAAACAATTTATTTTAAATAGACTTTATAAAGTTTTAGATGATCCAGAAAGTATTTTAAAAGAAACATCTCACATAATATCTTTGATGACAAATTTTTTAGCAATATCTACAACACCACCGCCAACTGGTGCTAAAATTAAACGCATATACATTGTGCAGATAAGTAGCCAAAGTGCAATGCTTATAATTATAACATCTAATGGAATGGTAAAAAACAGGCTTTTCAAATGCGACTACATTTTAACAAACCACGTAGTCAAAATATTTGAAAAAATAAGTAACGAGAAATTTGTAGATTTAGACATATCAAGCGTAACCCCTGCTTTTATACAGTCTTGTGCCGTGGAGTTTGGAGAATTTGCCTTATTAATGGCAAACGTACTAACAGCAATTTCGCAATCATGTTTACAAGCTTCCCTTTTAAACTTTACTGTAAGTGGAAAAACTAACTTGATTTTCTCAAGCGAATTTCAAATGGACGATATAAAAAATTGCATGATGATATTAAACGACAATAAAGAAATTGAAGATTTACTACTATATAAAGAATATGAAAATTCAGTGTTGATAGGCAAAGAAATTAAAATAAACGAACTTGAAAATTTTTCTATTATTTCAAAAAGATATAATATATCAAACGAAAAAGCAGGAGCAATTGCAATTATAGGCCCTATTAGAATAGACTATAAAAGGAACACCGCACTACTTAACTTTATTTGCACAACAATAGAAAATTTGATAAGCGAACTTTTAGAAATATAGCAAAGAAAGGACAATGGGAAATGAGCGAAAACACAAACGAAGAAAAAGTTAATGAAGTTGAAGAAATAACAACAGAAGAACAACCAGAAGTAAAAGAGAAAAAAACCTCAAAAAGAAAAACTAAAAAGCAAGATGAGGAAATAGCAAAACTTTTAGAAGAAGTGCAAACACAAAAAGAAAGCACTCTGAGATTAATGGCAGAGTACGACAATTACAGAAAAAGAACATCTCAAGAAAAATTAAATATTTATGCAGATGCAACCGCAAAAGCAATAAGCAATTTACTACCAGTTGCAGATAGCATGGATATGGCAGTAGCCCAAACTCAGGACGCACCAGAAGAATTTAAAAAAGGTTTAGAACTTGTAGCACAACAATTAAAACAAACTTTTGAAAAAATGAATATTGAGTGCTTTGGAGCAGTTGGCGATGAATTTAACCCAGAAATGCACAACGCAATTTCAAAAATTGACGATGAGGAACTTGGCGAAAATACACTTTCTCAAGTATTCCAAAAGGGTTATAAACTAGAAGACAAAATCATAAGACACGCAATGGTTCAAGTAGCAAATTGCGATTAAGAAAACACAATATAAATTGTGATTAAATATATAAACAAATAAAAATATAAAACGAGGTAATTTATTATGGCTAAAACAATAGGTATAGACTTAGGAACAACAAACTCATGCGTAGCAGTTATTGAAGGTGGCGAACCAGTAGTAATCGCTAATGCAGAAGGAGCAAGAACAACTCCATCAGTAGTAGGCTTTTCAAAAACAGGCGAAAGACTAGTAGGTCAAGTAGCTAAAAGACAAGCAATTACAAACCCAGATAGAACAATTGCATCTATTAAAAGAGAAATGGGAACAAACTATAAAGTAACAGTAGATGACAAAAACTATACACCACAAGAAATATCAGCAATGATTTTACAAAAACTAAAAGCAGACGCAGAAGCATATCTAGGTGAAAGCGTTACTTCAGCAGTTGTAACAGTACCAGCGTACTTTACAGACGCACAACGTCAAGCAACTAAAGACGCAGGTAAAATTGCAGGTTTAGACGTTAAAAGAATTATAAACGAACCAACAGCGGCAGCTCTTTCATACGGTGTTGACAAAGAAAACGACCAAAAAGTAATGGTTTACGACTTAGGCGGCGGTACTTTCGACGTTTCAATTATAGAAATGGGCGACGGCGTACAAGAAGTTTTAGCAACAGCAGGTAATAACAGACTAGGCGGCGACGACTTCGACAAACGTGTTATCGACTGGATGGTACAAAGCTTTAAATCAGAACAAGGTATCGACCTTTCAAGCGACAAAATGGCTATGCAACGTTTAAAAGAAGCTGCAGAAAAAGCAAAAATTGAGCTATCAGGCGTTACTCAAGCAGCAATTAACCTACCATTTATCACAGCAGATGCAACAGGCCCTAAACATTTAGATTTAAGCTTAACACGTGCTAAATTTAACGAATTAACAGCAGATCTTGTTGAAAATACAATGGTTCCAGTTAGACGTGCTTTACAAGATAGTGGACTATCAATAAACGAAATTGACAAAGTTTTAATGGTTGGTGGTTCTTCAAGAATACCAGCAGTACAAGATGCAGTAAAAGGCTTAACAGGTAAAGAACCATTCAAAGGTATTAACCCAGATGAGTGCGTTGCAATTGGTGCAGCTATTCAAGGTGGTGTACTAGGTGGCGAAGTTGACGGACTTTTACTTCTTGACGTAACTCCTCTTTCATTAGGTGTTGAAACTATGGGTGGAATTATGACAAAGATTATTGAAAGAAATACAACAATTCCTACAAAGAAAAGTCAAGTTTTCTCAACAGCTGCCGATAATCAAACACAAGTTGAAGTAAACGTTTTACAAGGTGAACGTGAGTTTGCAAGAGATAATAAACAACTAGGCTTATTCGCTCTAACAGGTATCGCACCAGCAAGACGTGGCGTTCCTCAAATCGAAGTTACTTTTGATATAGATGCAAACGGTATCGTTAATGTTTCTGCTAAAGACTTAGGCACAGGCGTTGAACAAAAAATCACAATTTCATCAAGCACAAATATGTCAAAAGATGATATCGATAAAGCAGTTAAAGATGCTGAACAATTTGCAAGCGAAGATAAAAAACGTCGTGAAGAAGTAGACACAAAAAATGAAGCTGAAAATATGTGTTATCAAGCTGAAAAATTAATAAGCGAAAACGGCGACAAAATCCCTCAAGATATGAAAGATACTTTAAATCAAAAAATCACTGCCGTTAAAGAAGCTATGGAAAGAAACGATATAGAACTTATCAAAACAGCTAAAGACGATATGCAAAAATATCTAAACGACGTTGCACAAAACTTATACCAACAAGCACCACAAGGCGACCCTACTGCTACAAGTGCAGACGGCGTAACTGGTGAGCCTACACAAGCTCCAAACGACGATAACGTTTACGATGCAGATTTTAAAGACGTTGACTAATAACTAACATTATTATACTATAAAGTATACTTCCCCCATTCGTGCTTTTTCGAGTGGGGGAGTGCGTGATTTAATTCGTAATTCATAATTCGTAATTCGTAATTAAAAGATAAAGGAATAATTCGTAATTCGTAATGCGTAATGCGTAATTCGTAATTCGTAATTAAAAAGATAAAGGAATAATTTGTAATGTGTAATTAAAAGACAGAAGAGGACACTAGATTTCAGATACCAGAGAAAAACGCCCTTTATAAATAAAAAAATCCGTAAGGATTTTCACATTCACTATTCATTTTTCACTATTCACTCTTCACTTTCTTTTATATCCGTAAGGATTTTCACATTCATTTTTCACTATTCACTAATTTTAACGGCAAGAGTAGAACCCTTGCCCTACATCAGGAGGAACACATTTTGGCAGGCAAAAGAGATTATTACGAAGTCATGGGCGTATCAAAAGGTGCAAGCGACGACGAGATAAAAAAAGCTTACAGAAAACTTGCAAAAGAATATCACCCAGACTTAAACCCAGACAACAAAGAAGCTGAACATAAATTTAAAGAAGTAAACGAAGCATACGAAATATTATCAGACAAGTCAAAACGTCAACGTTACGACTCATACGGCCACGCAGGAGTAGACCCTAGCTACAGTGCAGGGGCAGCTGGTGGCAGTCCGTTCCAAGGCGGTATTGATATGGACGATATTTTCGGCAGTATTTTTGGAGGCTTTGGCGGTAGAAGAAACGCAAACCCAAACGCTCCACGAAGAGGCTCTGACATTGAAACTACTGTTACTATTTCATTTGAAGAAGCTGCAAAAGGTTGCAAAAAAACTGTATCATATTCAAACGTTAGCAATTGCGAAGAATGTAGCGGAACAGGAGCAACAAAAGGCTCAACACCAAAAACTTGTAACACTTGCCGTGGAACTGGTCAAGTACAAATACATCAAAGAACGCCTTTTGGTGTAATTCAAACAGCTCGAGCTTGCGATGCTTGTAAGGGAAAAGGAAAAGTTATAGACAATCCATGCAAAAGTTGTATGGGTACAGGTAAAGCAAAAGCAAAACGTTCAGTAGAAGTAGATATTCCAGCAGGTATTAGCGAAGACAGAATTTTAAACGTGCAAGGTCATGGAAATGCTGGAGAAAATAACGGTCCTTATGGAGATTTACACGTTTATGTAAACGTTCGTCCTCACGCAATTTTTGATAGAAGAGGCGACGACGTATGGTGCGACCTACCTATAACATTTACACAAGCAACTTTAGGTGCAGAAGTTGTAGTACCAACTCTTGACGGAAAAGTAAGTTACAAAATACACGAGGGAACACAACCAAACGATATATTCAAGCTTAAAGCAAAAGGTATACAACATCTAAACGGCAGAGGTAGAGGCGACCAATATGTAAAAATCGTAATTGAAGTGCCTAAAAATTTAAGCAAAGAGCAAAAAGAGATTTTAAAACAATTCGACAATGAAACAGGCGATAAAAATTATCAAAAACGCAAAGGCTTTTTCGATAAATTAAAAGGAATGTTTGAAGACAACTAAATTAATTCGTAATTCGCAATGCGTAATGCGTAATGCGTAATTACACTTTGTATTATTATTTTGTTTTTAATTACGAATTAAATAAACGAGGTATATTATGGAATGGACCGAAATAAAAATCGAGGTAAACTCGTCTGACATAGACAAAGCAAGCGACATTGCAAACATGACAGTACCTTACGGTATTTACATTGAGGATTACTCAAACATGGAGCAAGAGGTTTTAGAAATTGCAAAAATCGACTTAATAGACGAAGAACTTTTGCAAAAAGACCGCCAAAAAGCAATTGTGCATATTTACATTTCACCAGAAGAAAGCCCACAAGAAGCCGTTCTCTTTTTAAGCGAACGTTACAACAGTGAAAATATAAAGCATAATATATCTTGCGAAAACGTAGAAGATGAAGACTGGCTACACAATTGGAAAAAATATTTTAAACCAATGAAAGTTGGCGAAAAGTTACTTATAAAACCAACATGGGTAGACGAGTACGAGCAAGACGCAAGAAAAATTTTACACCTAGACCCAGGGCTTGCCTTTGGTACAGGAACTCACGAAACTACAAGATTATGCCTTGTAGCAACTGAAAAATATATAAAAGAAAACGCAACCGTTTTAGATGTTGGTTGCGGTAGTGGTATTTTGTCTGTAGCGTCAGTCCTACTCGGAGCAAAAGAAGTTTTAGGGATAGATATTGACGAACTCGCTGTAAAAACTGCAAATGAAAACGCTATATTAAATGGTGTATCAAACAAAATTACATCAATACACGGCAACTTAACAGATAAAGTAACAAATACATACGATATTGTACTTGCAAATATTGTAGCAGATGCAATTATTATGCTTTCAAAAGATATTGGCACTTTTATGCACGAAAATTCTATATATATTATGAGTGGTATAGTAGATATTAGAATAGACGAAGTTTTAAACGAAGTTACAAAGAATTTTGAAATTATAGAAAAAATCGAAGAAAACGGCTGGTACTGTCTAGTCGCAAAGAAAATTTGATAATCAATTTATCTAATTAAATATTTTAGTTAAATTGCATATATTTTTTAAAATAAACCGATAAAGTAAGAGGGAGGACTAAATTTTGTTATATAATGTATATTGTGACGAGAGTTGCCATTTAGAAAATGATGGTATAAATGTGATGGTTATAGGTGCAGTTTGGTGTCCACAATCCAAATTGAATGAAGTTAATAAAAGACTTCGTATGATAAAAGAAAGAAATGATGTCTCACCAAAAATAGAACTAAAGTGGACAAAGATTAGTCCTGCGAAGGTTGATTTATACAAGGATATAATAAATTATTTTTTTGATGATGATGATTTGCATTTTAGAGCTATAATTATCCCTGATAAATCAAAATTAAATCATGAGCAGTTTAACCAAACCCATGATGATTGGTACTATAAAATGTATTTTGATATGTTGAAAGTTATCTTTAGCCCAACTGATAGATACGAAGTATATATTGATATCAAAGATACAAATTCTCATCGAAAATCACAAAAACTAAAAGAGGTCTGTTGCAATTCTCTTTATGATTTTTCTCAAAAAATCATTCAAAGACTTCAGCCAATTCGTTCAGAAGAAGTTGAAATAATGCAACTTGCAGATATATTAATTGGTGGAGTTGGGTATGAAAACCGAAATTTTCATGATGGATTCGTAAAAAGTTCAGCTAAACAAGATGTTATTAATCTTATAAAAGAACGTTCTCATTACACTATGAAAAGAACAACTTTATTACGTGAAGAAAAATTAAATTTGCTTGTTTGGGATGCGAGGGAAACTATATGAGTGATATTTCGTGGCTACCCAAACTTGAATTGTTCGAAGAATACAATGATTGGAATAAGTATGAAGAAGCACTATATGCTATATTTAAGAATGATTTCATTGATAATACCCCTGATTTTGATAAGAAAAAAATTAAATTTCGTTGGGCTCCAGTAGAGTACGGCAAGCCAGATGCTTTTTTTCATGTTACCTGTCAAGATTATGATAAGAATATGAATCGTGTTCCAGATATTAGAAGATGCGAACGCATCAGGTGGATTAGAGAATTTATACAAAGGTCTAACTCCACCCCTAACTTATGTGATGAAAGTTACGGAATTAAAGCATGGCGACAACCCTACAAAAATAAGAAAAGGGTCTGCTTGTTATTAGAAGAAGAAAGATACATAGTAGTTTTAGAGCCAAGACCAAACTATTATCTTCTAATTACAGCGTTTTACATCGAACACGACCACTATTTAGAAAAGAAATTAAAAAGTTATATAAAATACAAAGAATAACAAAATTAACTTTGTCAAGTGTTTTTTAGAAATTTTATTGACAAAACAATAAAATTCGGATATAATAATAGTAGCTCATCTGCCATGTGTAGAAGGAGTTCCTGAGGTCGTCTTGTTATTCAAGGCGATTTTTGCTGTAAAAATAAAACAAGATAAAATTACAAAACTTTTAAAACAAAAAAATAAATGCTATTGATAATCATTTTACTTGACTATCAATAGCATTTTTGTGTATATATTAATTATATTTTTTAAACCTTGCGAAATCTACGCAACCGTTGCTGATGCTACGCAACCGTTGCTGATGCTACGCAACCGTTGCTGATGCTACGCATCAGCGATATATAGTAGTATGCAAAATAAATTTATAAACTAGAAAAATATAATTACTATTATAAAATTTACTATTTTTATGTATATTCAAAAGCATACTACCATTTCATGCGTTTGTACGGTTGCTCAACTTTGTTTAAGAAATGAAATACAAATACTTACTACTCTTTTATAAAAATATTTTATTTTTATAGTATTTGGTGAAAACAAAATGATGTCGATAGCATTTTAACTATCAATAACATTTTTTATTATATTATAAAGTTAGAAAACTTCTAAGAAAAAAAATTATACAACACTTTTATTTAATTTATATAAAATTCTATTTCCGCCAGTCATTTCGTCAACTATTCTATCGTACTCTATCCAACCATTTTTGATATAAAATGAATTGCCTCTCTCGTTTTTATCAAAACATTCTAGACGTAACTCATCATAAATTTTAAATTTTTCTTCTATTATTTTATCGCAAAAATACTTAGCCGCTCCAGTGCCGTGGTAAGGGATATCAATCAATAAAAGATGCATCAATTCATCATGCCAAATCATTACACCGATTATTTCATTATCAATTGTAAGCAATACCATATTATCAATATCTGCTTTCATATCGCTGTCACACATTCCACTGTTTATATACCAATCAACAGCTTCATCACCTAAATACTTTCTAGAAAATCTATCTGTAATTTCTCTTGCAAGTTCGAGTATCCTTTTTTCATCGCTTTTACACGCCTTACGTATTTTATAATTCACGTTAATTACTCCTTTTGTTATTTAGTTATTTTAATTTAAATATAATTTGTAACGCTTGTAATGGTGGCATATTTCTATACATTTTTACAAGTATATGAGGTTTTTCAGTCAATTGCAATGTACAATAAACTTTATTTTCGTGTAAAAACTCAATTAAATTTCTATTTTTAATATGTTCTACAAATAATAAAAATTCATTGCCAGTTTGTCTAATCTCGTAAATCCCTAAAGCATTTGCACAGCTTCTAATTATTGCAACTTTTATAAGCCCTTGAACAGAACTTGGAATATCTCCAAAACGGTCGAGCAGTTCGTCTTGAACGTCCATAGCGTCTTCATTATTTTTAATATCTGCAATTCGTCTGTAAATATCTATTCTTTGGCTTAAACTGCTTATATAATTTTCAGGTATATGAGCTTGAATATGCACGTCTACTAAGCAACCATTGTCCGCCTCCTCAACTTTTTCGCCTTTTTCCTCGGCAATAGCTTGCGACAATAATTTTATATACATATCGTAACCAACGTCCTCCATATGTCCGTGTTGGTTTCCTCCTAGAATATTTCCAGCTCCTCTTATTTCAAGGTCACGCATTGCAATTTTAAATCCGCTACCAAACTGAGTAAACTCTTTAATCGCTGAAAGTCTTTTTTGCGATATCTCTGTTAAAACTTTTTGCGGTAGATACGTAAAGTATGCATACGCACGTCTTGAACTTCTACCAACACGTCCCCTTAACTGATGTAATTGCGATAGTCCCATATGGTCTGCATTTTCAATTATCAAGGTGTTTGCGTTTGGAATATCAACACCTGTTTCAATAATTGTTGTACATAAAAGTATCTGCACTTCATTTTCTATCATTCTACGCCAAACTTCGGCTAGTTCTTTTTCTTGCATTTTTCCATGACCTACTGCAATTTCAGCTTCTGGAACTAATCTTTTAAGCTCTGCCGCTTTAAGCATTATATTTTCAACATTGTTAAACACGTAAAATATTTGTCCGCCACGTCTTAACTCTTTTTTTATCGCTTGCCCTATTATGTCGCTATCGTGTTCTAGTACATAAGTTTGTACAGGGTGGCGGTCGTGCGGAGCTTGCTCAATAACCGACATATCTCGTATACCGCTCATTGCCATATTTAAAGTACGTGGAATTGGAGTAGCTGAAAGCGTTAAAATGTCTGCATTGTTTGCAATTTCCTTAAATCTTTCTTTTTGACCAACGCCAAAACGCTGTTCTTCATCTATAACGCAAAGTCCTAAGTCGTAAAACTCTACTTTCTTTTGTATGATACTATGTGTACCTATAATTAAATCTATTTCGCCTCTTTTTAATTTTTCCAGTATTTTTTCTTTTTCTTTTGGAGTTTTAAAACGTGACAAAAGCTCAATTCTTATAGGGTATCCATCAAAACGCCTTACCGCCGTTTGGTAATGTTGCCATGCTAAAATAGTTGTAGGACATAAAAATGCACATTGTTTAAAATCTGTAACACATTTAAAAATTGCACGCAGTGCCACTTCTGTTTTACCAAAACCAACATCGCCACAAAGAAGTCTTTCCATAGGCATACTTTTTTCCATATCGCCTTTTATTTCTTCAATGCATTGTAATTGGTCTTGTGTTTCGTCGTATTCAAATTTTGCTTCAAAATCTCTTTGCCACTCTTTATCTTCTGAAAAAGCGATACCTTTCGCTTTTTGGCGTTGCGAGTAAAGAGCTATTAACTGTTTTGCCATATCTTTTACGGCTGATTTTGCTTTTTTCTTAGCTTTTTGCCATTCACCAGTACCTAGAGTATGTACTTTTGTACGGCTACTATCTGTGTTACCTATATATTTTGATACTATATCAAGTTGCGTAATAGGCACATATAACTCATCGCTTTTAGCGTATTCAATTTTGATATAATCTTTTATTACGTCTTGCATCTCAATTTTGTGAATACCTCTGTAAATTCCTATACCATGCGTTGCGTGTACTACATAATCGCCGTTTACAAGTTCTGAAAGACTATAAATCTTTTTAGCATTTTTATCGTGTTTACTCTTCTTTTTCTTTTTATAATTGCCTTGTGCTTGACCGTGTGTAATTAGCATAAAGTCAATTTCTGGATACTCAAAACCGCTTGACAACGCACCAGGCATTATATAAATATTATTTTTTTCAACTTTTTTCAAGTCGTCTTCAATATAAGTACACCTAAAGCCCTCTTTTTTAAGTTCTTCATATAGATTATGACTTGTCTTTTCAGTTCCTGCAAGAATTACAATAGTTTTAAATTTATCAAAAGAAGTTTGCAAGTCCTCTTTTAAAATTGTATACGCACCGCTCCATACAGATAATTGCTTCGTGGTAAAATTAACTAAAGCATCTAAAGGCAACAGCCCTGTAGACTTTGCAAAAATATCTAAAAATACAGTTTTTCTTTTAGATAAAATGCTTATAATTTCGCCTTCTTCTAAGTTAAATTTATCAAGACCCTTACAAAGAACACCGCTTTGGAAACTATACTTTATTTCTTCGTTTTGAAGTTTTGCAAAAGACCTATAACGCTCAAGCACTTTATCTTGTTCACTTATAAAAAATAAATCATTTTCGCCCATATAATCAAATAAAGTAGCAGATTTTTTATAAATTAAATTTATAAATTTATCTTTGTTAGATATATCAATTCCACTTGCGATTAAGTCCATTTCATCTTGCAGTATTTTTTGAGCGTTGCCCTTATTTCTGCCTTTTAACGCTTTTGAAACTTTTTCGATATCTTCGATAAGCTGTGTTTTATCTTTTATGAGAATTTCAGCACATGGAGTTATCGAAATTTCCTCTATGTAATCAGTACGCCTTTGCGTTTCAATGTCAAAGTAGTTTACGGTGTCTATCTCGTCGCCCCAAAACTCAACACGAACTGGGCTTTTTTCGTCTGGTTTGAAAAAGTCAAGGATACCACCTCTTACAGAAAATTGCCCTTGTCCCTCTACTTGATCGTAACGTTCATACCCTGCAAGCGTTAAAAGTTCTATTATTTTTTGCATTTGAATTTGTGAGCCAGACTTAAAAGTGAGTATGCTATCTTTTAAAACATCTTTTGGTATTGTATAAAGTGACACTGCATCTAAGCACGCAATAACGCAATCAAAGTCGCCTGATATCATTTTTAAAAGAACACCTAGCCTATTATGCTCGTACTGCGTTGACATACTGCTCATTTTACTAAATGTTAAATCACGAATTGGATAGACAAGTGCTTTTAAACCCATTGCAGTTAAATCGTTTGCAAGCGTTTGAGAGTGCGACTCATCAGCCGTTATTACAAGTGATTTGCACTTTTTATCTTTAGTAAGCGACGCTATAACATTAGCTTTATGAACGCTTGATAGACCATAACACGCATACGCTCCTTTATGATTTAAGCTTGTGCTTATCATTTTATATTCTTTTAATTTTTTGATTTGATTATTTAAAAATTCCATAAATAGCCTTTCTTTTAAATAGTGAAAAGTGAAGAGTGAAAAGAGAATAGTGAATGTGAAAATCCTTACGGATATAAAAGAAAGTGAATAGTGAAGAGTGAATAGTGAATAGTGAAAAATGAATGTGAAAATCCTTACGGATTTTTTAATTTATAAAAGACATAAAAGATTTTTTTGTTATAAATTAATAAGTTTTGTCTTTTTTCTGGATACTGGTATCTGTTTCTGTCTTTTAATTACGCATTACGAATTATTCATTTGTCTTTTAATTACGCATTACGAATTACGAATTACGAATTATAAAGGTTCATCGCTTTTGTAGAGTTATTTTCTACTAGTAGCTTTGTTGCTTCAAAAACGTTTAACGCTGTTTTTTCCATTTCCTCTATCTCTTTTGTTGTGAAAGTTGACAGCACCCAGTCTGCAAGCTCCCATTTTTCATGAGGTTTTTTTCCAATTCCAATTTTAATGCGTGGGAATGTATTTTTACCGCTTAAATTAATAATACTTTTCATTCCATTTTGTCCGCCGTCGCTACCTTTTAATCTTATACGCATTTTCCCTACATCTAAATTTATATCGTCAAATAATATTATCACATTTTCTGGCGGAATTTTGTAAAAAGACATCGCCTGAGTAACTGCTTGACCGCTATTATTCATAAATGTTTGTGGTTTCATTAAAAGAACAGTATTTTCACCTATCTTGCAGGTGGTGATAAGTGCGTTATATTTTAATTTGTCAATTTTAACACAAAGTTCTTTTGCTATTGTGTCGATAGCTATAAAACCTGCGTTATGACGTGTATTTTCGTATTTTTTACCGATATTCCCAAGCCCTACAATAATATGTGTAGGTGTATTTGAAGTTGCAGTTTTTCCAAACATTTTAAACATAAAATTCCCCTTTAGACAACACTTTATGGGCTGATATAATATCAGCCCAAATTTATATTTAATTCTATATTAATATACCATATTATAGTGATAAAGTAAATTGTTTTCTGATATTATTTTAACAATTTATAATTAAAATAAAATGACTCGACGTGGTCCGCATTGTTAAGAGGCGTGTCGAGTTCTGTTACTATTATTTTATACTGAATTTCAAAATAAATCAATATGTTTTTTTGTGAAATTTATAACGCAAAATTATAATGGCAATGTAAATTGTTTTTTAGACATTTTTTTAAGTTGTCCCACAACTGGTAACACAACAACCGCAGCCGCAACTATTTGTGTGATATCTCCAGGAATTGAAAGAAGTGCTGATGTTAAATTGCCGAACATTATCATATTACCTATAAAATATCCTACTACTTTTATTATAAGTGCAACAATAATTGATACTGTATTTATCAAAATACCGCTTCTTTTTTCTGTTATCCACCCTACAAAATAACCAATTAATGCATTTGTAATAAACGTTGTTGGAGCCCATGCACCCCAGCCAGAAAGAACGTCAAACAGCGTCATACCAATACTACCGCTTAATGCACCTACTTTTTTACCAAATATAATAGCTGAAAAGAAAAGAGGAATATTACCTAAATGGATAAGTCCGCCATTTGCCGCTATTGGTAACGTTACATTTACAAACGCCGTAAAAACGTAGGTTAATGCTATAAATAAACCTGTTACGACAATTAATTGTATATTTGTTTTGCTTTGTGCTTTTGTTTTTGAATTACTCATTTTCTTTTTTTCTCCTTTTTTACAGCGTGTTTATAATTTTTTGTTGCTTCTTTGGGCGGATATAAAATCAATATCACGAACTTAAGAGTGTGGGGTGTGGAGTGTGGAGTTTGGAGTTGAGTTAGCAGACTAGATGCCAGATACCAGTTGCTAGAAGAAAAACGCCCTTTATAATTCACTTTTCACTATTCACTATTCACTTTTCACTATTCACTTTTCACTATTCACTTTTCACTATTCACTTGAACACTTATTCCTAATTCATCAAGTTGCATTTTATCAACTTCGCAAGGTGCATTTGTCATAAGTTCGCTTGCATTTTGCATTTTAGGGAACGCTACAACATCTCTTAAAGTGTTAGCTCCAACCATTTGCATAACAAGTCTATCAAGCCCAATACCCATACCACCATGTGGAGGAGCCCCATATTTAAACGCATCAGTTAAGAAACCGAATTTTTGATACGCTTCCTCTTCGCTTAAACCTAAAAGGTTAAACATAGTTTTTTGTAGCTCTGGGTTTGTAATTCTAATAGACCCTGATGAAAGCTCGGCACCATTAAGCACCATATCGTAAGCTTTAGCATAGATTTTACTTTTATCATCATTTTCAAGTAGCTCCATGCTTTCATCTGTTGGAGATGTGAAAGGGTGGTGCATAGCAAGCCATTGTCCTGTTTCTTCGTCCTTTTCAAAAAAAGGAAATTCAACAACCCATAAAAAGTTGAAACCCTCTTTTATAATATCTAGTCTTTTAGCAACAGTTAGACGCAAAGCACCTAGAGTAGAAAGCACTTTATTACGGCTTTCGTCTGCTACTATAAAGATAACGTCGCCGTTTTGTGCGTTTGCAGTTTTTACGATATTTTGCATTTCTTCGTCGCTCATAAATTTTGAGAAACTAGAAGTAATACCGTTATCGGCAACTTTAACCCACGCAAGACCTTTAGCTCCAATACCTTTTACATATTCTACAAGCTTGTCAATTTCTTTTCTAGTATATGTTGCACTGCCATTTTTTGCTGTAATACCTCTTACAGTACCGCCGTTTTGAAGTGCATTTTTAAATACTACAAACTCAGTTTCATTTACAACGCTTGAAATGTCGAAAATTTCCATATCAAACCTAGTATCTGGTTTATCACTGCCGTATCTATTCATACAGTCATCATATTTTAGGCGTGGGAATGGTGTTTGAACGTCTACATCTAACACATTTTTAAATAGAGTTTTCATATAACCCTCAATAATCCCTAGAACGTCTTCCATATCTACAAAAGACATTTCAAGGTCGATTTGAGTAAACTCTGGTTGTCTATCTGCACGTAGGTCTTCATCTCTAAAGCAACGAGCAATTTGCATATATCTGTCAAACCCTGCTACCATGCAAAGTTGTTTATATATTTGTGGTGACTGTGGTAATGCATAAAATGTGCCTTTTTGTATTCTTGATGGCACTAAAAAGTCCCTTGCACCCTCTGGTGTTGATTTTATAAGCATAGGTGTTTCAAGTTCGATAAATCCGTTTTCGTCGAAATAGTCCCTAGTTACTTTGCAGATTTTATGGCGTAACATCATATTTTTTTGTAAATCTGCTCTTCTTAAATCTAAATATCTATAAGCTAGACGAGTTTGCTCTCCAGCTGATGTATTTTCTATTATTTCAAAAGGTGGAGTTTCACTTTCTGATAAAATTCTTATTTCACTTACTTTTATTTCAATGTCGCCAGTTTTTATATCTTTATTTTTTGCACTTCTCTCTAAAACAGTACCAACAACGCCTAAAACGTATTCACTTTTAACGCTTGACGCTTTTTTGAAAATATCTTCGCTTGTTGTATCATCAAAAGAAAGTTGAATAATCCCTGTTCTATCACGTAAATCTATAAAAATAAGTTGCCCTAAATCTCTAATACGTTGAACCCAACCACATAGAGTTACTTCTTTTCCAATCATATCACTAGTGATATTTGCACAATAATCGGTGCGTTTTAATCCCTTTAAAAATTCAGCCATTTTTTTATCCTCCTAAACCGTCTAAAAGATTTGATATAA
>CAYJFG010000039.1:0-2126 GCA_964369305.1 uncultured Eubacteriales bacterium | reverse complement strand
CAATTAAAATATTTGCAAATTCTTCAATGAAAGCTTCATCTAAATTTATCTCAATTTTTTCGCCATTTTCCATATTTTTAACAGACGCCTTATTGTTTTCTATTTCGTCATCGCCTAAAACCATAGAATATTTAGCTTTTATTTTATTTGCATATTTCATTTGAGCCCTTAAACTTCTGCCTACATTGTCAAACTCAGCATTAATTGAAGTTTCACGCAACTCTTTAATTAAGCTTATAGCTTTTAAATTTGCTTTTTGACCCATAGTAGCAATAAAAATATCGCAACTATCAGGTTGTGGAATTTCTATCCCTTGTGCATCAAGTAAAGCTAAAAGCCTTTCCATACCAAGTGCAAAACCTAAAGACGGCATACTTTGACCGCCTAACTGCTCGATAAGTCCGTCATATCTTCCGCCACCGCAAATAGTTCCTTGAGTTCCAATACTTTTTGTTACAAACTCAAAAACTGTTTTTGTGTAATAGTCAAGACCCCTTACAATATGAGGATTTACTATATATTCAATGTCCATAACGTCTAAATACTCTTTAACGCTGTTAAAATGTGTGTCGCACTCCTCGCATAAATACTGTATCGAAACAGGTGCTTTTTGAGCAATTTTCAAGCAAGTTTCCTCTTTACAATCAAGTATACGCATAGGGTTTTTATCAAGTCTATCAAGGCAAGTTTTACATAAATTTCCTTTGTGACTTTCAAAATACTCTTTTAAAGCTTTGTGATAATCTTTTCTACAAACTGGGCAACCAATAGAGTTTATCTCTATGCTTATATCTTCAAGTTGTAGTCTTTCAAAAAGAGAATTTATAGACATTATAAGTTCAGCATCTGAAATAGGGTTTTGTGTGCCGTAAATTTCGTAGCCAAATTGTCTAAATTCTCTATATCTATTTGCTTGTTTTTTCTCATATCTATAACATGATGTAAAGTAACATAATTTTATAGGTAAACCGTCGTTATATAATGCGTTTTCAAGTAATGCTCTAGCCGCTCCAGCTGTTCCCTCTGGTCTTAGTGTTAAAGATGTGCCAGACTTTGAGTCGAATGTGTACATCTCTTTTTGTACAACGTCTGTAGTTTCGCCAACACCTCTTTTGAAAAGTTCTGTATGTTCAAAAACTGGTGTACGGATTTCTTTATATCCGTGAGTTTCTGCCTCTTCTCTCATTATTTCTTCTATAAATTGCCACTTGTAAACATCTTTTGGTAGAATATCTAAAGCTCCGTATACTCTTTTTGTTATTAAGCTCATAAAATTAACCTCTTTTAACTTTAATTTTCCAAATATAATTATACACTAAAATAAAATTTTTACAACCCCTAATAAATTTAGAAATACTTAATTTATAAATATTGAGTGAATAGCGAATGAAGAGTGAATAGTGAATAGTGAAAAGTGAATGTTAAAATCCTTACGGATTTTTTATTTATAAAAGACATTTAAAATTTTTGCACAATATTATAAAAGCAAATAGTGAAAAATTCATGATGCTCTCGCATTAAGAAATTTTTTCGCTAAAACAAACTATTGCAAGGACAAATTTCCACATCAATATCACGAACTCAAGGTTTTTGATGTTATTTAATGCAGAATTTAGAACGTTGTGTAGGGCTTGTGGCTTTGCTCTTGCCGTGAATACCACACAAAATATTAATGTTTTATGTGGTTTTAAGTTTGTATTTTGCAAATATACCCATGAGAGGATATGGAAATCCGCCCCTACAAATAGATTGTGCCTCTTTTAAATTTTCACGTTTATTATTAATTATGAAATTAAAATTAAAAAAGATAAAAAGATGTCAGTTAGCAGTATCAAGTCAGCATAGAAAAAACGTCCTTTATAAATAAAAAATCCGTAAGGATTTTCACATTCACTATTCACTTTTCACTTTTCACTCTTCACTTTTCACTATTCACTTTTCACTATTCACTATTCACTATTCACTTTTCACTATTCACTTTTCACTCTTCACTTTTCACTATTCACTTTTCACTCTTCACTTTTCACTTTTCACTCTTCACTTTTCACTTTTCGCTTTTCACTATTCACTTTTCACTTTTCACTATTCACTATTCACTGTTCACTTTTCACTTTTCACTATTCATT
>CAYJFG010000038.1:0-18754 GCA_964369305.1 uncultured Eubacteriales bacterium | reverse complement strand
TATTTTTTATATTTTGTTTACTCGGTTCTACCGAATAACTGATTTTAAGTTTATTTAAAAAATTAGATTTAAATTAACTTTGCAGTTATCAAGTTCAAAACTTATTGAATTGTGACTGCAATATTATTATATAACGAAATAATAAATATATTATATGTAAAATTTGAAAGTTTTTTTGTATTATTTGTGCAATTGATTTTATGTAAAAACGGATACTATCATTTTATAGACAATATCCGTTTTAAAAACTTATTTAATTACTATATGGTTTAGGTTTTAAGATTGATATCCTGCCAAATGTCTTTGCATTGATAGAACGTCTAAGGTTGTTATTTCATTATCTAAGTTGAAAGCATGGAGAAAAAAATCAATATACTCCCAAGAATTGCCTTTTGTATCTCTAAAACATCTGCTATAGTAAGTTTCATATCATTATTTGCATCACCGCTTATAGAAACAAAGGTTGATATTATAGGATTAGTAATTGTCGCATCTACTAATGCATCTAAATCCGAAACTATTCCTTTTTCGTATGCTTCGTCGTAATGTAATATATATCCGTCAAAATAAGATTGCATTGTAAAAGGATAGTCTTGCTTTTGTACATAAACTCCCAAGGTATAAGGAACTTGATGTGCTCCAGATGTAAATATACAATTACCTATTCTAATTGTATAAAATGCTGGACCTTCTACACATGTATAATAGAATACATTCCAGCCGTTTTCTTCGTAAAGGTCTATTCTTGTTCCACCGTCTTCAAAATAGGCAGATGCTGATGTTCCTGATACTAACATACTTAAAGCCAGAATAAGTGTAAGTGCTATACATATTAATTTTTTTAACATAATATTTCCTCCTAATTTTTTGTTAAAATTATAGGTGTAAAATAAGTTTTTTGCGTTTACACTGCTATATACTTTTAAAACACACAACCACTAAAAAGTTCACCTCCATATTAAAGGGTGCTTATTTAAAAGTAATACAACAACTTTATATTTAGTTGTATTGTTTTACCACTTAATTATAAAACAATTACGTCTATAAGTCAATAGTGTTTGTAATATTTATACAAATTCTACAAATAATATCTGGAATACTTTAATTTTAGAATTGTTTTGTGCATAATGTATAATTATAATTTTAAAATTTAAATACGTTAAAATTGAAAATATAGTATACTACTATAATTACATTTCCAAAATTAAAAAAATAATGTAAAACTATCGTATTTCATATTGACAAAATTGCAATATTGATTTATTATTTACAGTAGTGGTTACAACAGTGAAATAGCGTTTAGTTTTTACTTTTTTACAGCAAATATATACCACGTAAGTTTTAACGTTTATGGTAGTAATAACCATGTTATTGATAGAGCTTTAAGCTCAAATTTTATAGGATAAAATGCTCAAAAGCATATCGCTTGTGAAACAATCAATAAGAGTATACAGTATATGTTTGCTAAGAAAACTCTGAATTTTATTTTTATTATAATTATTATGATTGTAAGTAGGTAGTGCAGAAAAAAGCATACCTACTTTTTTTATTAGGGAGTGAATTATGGATTTAAAAACTCAAAAAAAAGCGCCGATATATGAGGCACTTGAAAAATTTAGAAGACAAAGAGTAGTGCCTTTTGATGTTCCAGGACATAAAAGAGGACGTGGAAATAGGGAACTTGTAGACTTACTAGGAGAAAAGTGTGTTGGTCTTGATGTTAATTCAATGAAACCGCTTGATAACTTATCTCATCCAGTTTCAGTTATATTAGAGGCTGAAAAATTAGCGGCAAGTGCCTTTGGTGCTAAACACGCATTTTTTATGGTGGGTGGTACTACTTCATCAGTTCAATGCATGATATGGTCGGTTTGTAAAGAGGGCGACAAAATTATCTTACCTAGAAATGTACATAAAAGTGTTATAAATGCTTTAGTGCTTTGTGGTGGCGTGCCTGTATACGTCAATCCTGAAGTTGACCATAAAATAGGTATAGCGTTGGGAATGGAAGTAGCTCAAGTTAAAAAAGCAATTGAAGAAAACCCAGACGCCGTTGCTATTTTAGTAAATAATCCTACATATTATGGTATATGTTCTGATTTAAAATCTATAGTAAAAATAGCACATGAAAATAATATTAAAGTTTTGGCAGATGAAGCACATGGAACGCATTTTTATTTCCATGAAGATTTACCTATATCTGGAATGGAGGCAGGTGCTGACCTTGCGGCTGTTTCAATGCATAAATCAGGTGGTAGCTTAACACAAAGCTCGTTTTTACTTATAAATGAAAACATTGAGCAAGGTTATGTAAGCCAAATAATCAACTTAACACAAACAACAAGTGCATCGTATCTTCTTATGGCAAGCCTTGATATTTCAAGAAGAAATTTAGCGTTAAGAGGGCGTGAATCTTTTGCAAAAGTAATGCAAATGGCAGAGTATGCACGTGAAGAAATTAACGAAATAGACGGATATTACGCTTATGGAAAAGAGCTAAATAACGGCAAAAGTGTGTATGCATATGATGTTACAAAATTATCAGTTTATACACGTGATATAGGGCTTGCAGGAATTGAAGTTTACGACTTGTTAAGAGATGAATACGATATACAAATTGAATTTGGCGACATTGGCAATATACTTGCATATATATCAATTGGCGACAGAATACAAGATATAGAAAGACTAGTTGGAGCATTAGCCGATATTAAAAGGTTATACTCTAAAGATAACTCAAAACTTTTAAGTTTAGAATATATAGCTCCGCTTGTGGCAGCTACTCCTAAAGAGGCGTTTTATGCTCAAAAAGAATCAATATTAATAGAAGAGGCAAAAGGCAGAATTTGTAGCGAAATAGTTATGAGTTATCCACCAGGTATACCAATTTTAGCACCAGGTGAAGTTGTAACAGATGAAATAATTCAGTATATAAAATACGCAAAAGAAAAAGGCTGTTATATGCAAGGCATGGAAGACGGAGAAATGAAAAGGTTAAATGTTTTAAAATAAGGTGATATAATGGAATTTTGGTTTTCAGAAAGACATACAGATAATGTAAAATTATCAATTAGAGTAAATAAACATTTATTTAGCGGAAAAAGTGACTTTCAAACTATAGATGTTTTCGATTCTGAAGAGTTCGGCAGATTTTTAACATCAGACGGAAGCGTAATATTTTCAGAAAAAGACGAGTTTACATATGATGAAATGATAGTACACGTACCTATGGCAGTTCACCCAGATGTAAAAAGAGTGCTTGTTATAGGCGGTGGCGACGGCGGAGTTGCAAGAGAACTTTCGTATTATGACGAAATTGAGGTTATCGACGTTGTAGAGCCTGACGAACTTTTTGTTGATGTGTGTAAAGAATTTTTCCCAGATAACTCAAAAGGACTTAAAGATAAAAGAGTAAATATATATTATCAAGACGGCTTACGCTTTTTGCGTTCTTGTAAATGTGAATACGACTTGATTATAAACGATGCAACAGACCCATTTGGTCATACAGAAGGGCTTTTTACTAAAGAATTTTACGGAAATTGCTATAAAGCTTTAAATTCAGACGGTATAATGGTTTATCAGCATGGTAGCCCATTCTACGACGAGTACGAAGTTGCGTGCCGTGCTATGCATAAAAGGGTGTTTCGTTCGTTTCCTATAAGCCGTGTATATCAAGCACATATACCAACTTGTGCAGCAGGTTATTGGCTTTTTGGGTTTGCATCTAAAAAGTATCATCCAATAAATGATTTAAATGCAAAACGTTGGAATAAAAGAAATATTAAAACATGGTACTATTCAACTAATTTGCATAAAGGTGCATTTATGCTACCAAAATACGTTGAAGATTTACTAATCGAAGAAGAAACTTCTTGAAAATTTTAGTGTGGAGTTTGAAGAGTGGAGTGTGGAGTTGAGTCATTAGATGCCAGATACCAGTGTCCAGTTGCCAGATGCTCAGCCGTCCAGCCTCCCTCTTGAGGGAGGTGGCACCGCTAGGTGACGGAGGGTTGCCCATCTACAACAAAAAATCCGTAAGGATTTTAACATTCACTTTTCACTATTCACTCTTCACTCTTCACTTCTTGCTATTCACTATTCACTCTTCACTTCTTGCTATTCACTATTCACTCTTCACTTCTTACTATTCAATATATAACATAAAACGAAAGGAAAAAATAAAATGAGTAAATTATTAATTATAGGTTGTGGCGGTGTTGCATCTGTAACAATACATAAATGTTGCCAAAATAGCGACATTTTCCCAGAGATTTGTATTGCAAGCAGAACAAAGTCAAAATGCGACGATATAAAAGCAAAACTAGAAAACACAACAAAAACAATTATCACAACAGCACAAGTAAACGCCGACAACGTAGACGAAATTGTAAATTTAATAGAAGATTACAAACCAACCGCCGTTTTAAATCTTGCATTACCGTATCAAGATTTAGCGATAATGGACGCTTGCCTAAAAACTAATGTACATTACATAGATACAGCAAATTACGAGTGTGAAGACACCGAAAATAAAGAATGGAAAGCGATATATGAAAAACGTTGTAAAGAAAAAGGCTTTACAGCATTATTTGATTATTCATGGCAATGGGACTACAAAGAGAGATTTGAAAAAGCAGGTATTACAGGTTTGCTAGGTTCAGGCTTTGACCCTGGTGTTACTGGTGTTTTTTCAGCATATGCGTTAAAACATTACTTTGATGAAATACATTACATTGATATATTAGACTGTAACGGTGGTGACCATGGTTATGCGTTTGCTACAAACTTCAATCCAGAAGTAAACCTACGTGAGGTATCGTCTAACGGCTCGTATTGGGAAAACGGAAAATGGATTGAAACACAGCCTGTTGAAATAAAAAGAGTATACAACTTTGACGGTGTAGGGGAGAAAGATATGTACCTTTTACATCATGAAGAGATAGAGTCGCTTGCAAAAAACATACCAAACGTAAAAAGAATACGTTTCTTTATGACATTTGGGCAAAGTTACATAACACATATGAAATGCCTTGAAAATGTGGGAATGCTTAGAACTGATCCAATTATGTTTGACGGTAAAGAAATAGTACCTATCCAATTTTTAAAAGCTTTATTACCAGACCCAGCATCTTTAGGACCACGCACAAAAGGTAAAACAAATATAGGTTGTATATTTACTGGAATTAAAGACGGTAAAGAAAAAACAATATACATATATAATGTTTGCGACCATGAGGAGTGTTACAAAGAGGTAGGTTCTCAAGCAATTTCATACACAACTGGAGTGCCTGCAATGATAGGTGCAATGCTTGTTTTAAATGGAAAATGGCAAAAAGCTGGTGTATATAATGTTGAAGAGTTCGACCCAGACCCATTTATGGAGGCACTTAATAAATACGGACTTCCATGGCAAGTTGATGAAAACCCTGTAAAAGTTGATTAAGAGGAAAAACTATGACTTTTGAAATGTTAAATACTCCTTGTTACGTAATAGATAAGGAGAAACTTATAAAAAATCTTGAAATTTTAAAAAAAGTACAAGATAATACAAACTGTAAAATTTTACTAGCACAAAAAGCCTTTTCGGCTTTTTGTGTTTATAATTTAATAAGTGAATATTTAAGCGGAACTACAGCAAGCGGACTTTATGAAGCAAAACTAGGGTTTGAAAAGTTCGGTAAAGAAACCCATGTATTTGCACCAGCTTTTAAAGAAAATGAATTTAATGAGCTTGTAAAAATATGTGGACATATCGTATTTAATTCATTTAATCAGCTAGAAAAGTATAGAGAAGTTTGGGAAAACAGTGATGTAAGCGTTGGTATAAGGCTAAATCCTGAATTTTCAACACAAGAAGAGGGACATGAAATATACGACCCTTGTGCTTACGGTTCACGTTTAGGCGTTACAAAAGCGAATTTCAGAGAAGACTTACTGCACGGTGTTGAGGGTTTCCACTTCCACACATTGTGCGAGCAAAATAGCGACGATTTAGTATCTACATTTAAAGCGTTAGAAGAAAAATTTGGTAAATATTTCTACAACGCTAAATGGCTTAATTTTGGTGGTGGACATCACATAACAAAAGATGATTACGATATAAAAGCTTTAGAAGATTTAATTATTTACGCTAAAAATAAATATAATGTAGAAATTTATCTTGAGCCAGGTGAAGCGGTAGCCTTAAATGCAGGTTACTTAGTTACAACAGTTTTAGATATTGTAGATAACGGACTTAAAATATTAATACTCGATACATCAGCCGCTTGCCATATGCCAGATGTCTTAGAAATGCCATATACTCCACCACTAAAAAATAGCGGTGCAAAAGGAGAAAAAGCGTATACTTATAGGTTATCCTCTTGCACTTGTCTTGCTGGTGACGTAATAGGCGACTACAGTTTTGATAATGAAATAAAAATAGGCGATAAACTTATATTTGAAGATATGGCGATATATTCAATGGTTAAAAATAATACATTTAATGGTATGGCGTTGCCGTCAATCGTTTTAATGCATAGTGAGAATAATTGCGAAGTTGTAAAAAACTTTTCATATGACGATTTTAAGGGGAGGTTATCATAAATGAATTTACCAATAAACGATAATTTCTTTATGCCAGCTGAGTTTGCAAAACATTATGCTACAATTATGATATGGCCACATCGTGAAGGCTCATGGCCGTATAAAGCAGAAAAAGCAAAAAGCGTTTTTGAAAATATAATAAACGCAATTTCAAATTATGAAAAAGTTGTGCTACTTGCAAATGAAAAGACTTTTGAAAATGCGAAAAATATTTTTATAAATAATAAAAATGTACAAGTTTTAAAAATTGAAAATGACGATGCATGGGCAAGAGATACAGCACCTACATTTGTAATAAATAAAAGTGGCGATGTTAAAGGGATAGACTGGAACTTTAACGCATGGGGTGGCGACTTTGACGGACTTTATAAGGATTTTGAAAATGATAATAAAATCCCACAAGAAATTTGCAAACAGCTAAACATTAAAACTTACAATGCAAACCACTTTACACTTGAGGGTGGTTCTATCCATACAGATGGTGAGGGTACTCTTTTAACAACTAAAGAATGTCTATTAAGTAAAGGTAGAAATCCTCATATGTCTATTGAAGAAATAGAAAATAATTTAAAAAATTATTTGAATGTAGAAAAGATAATATGGCTTGAAAGCGGTATTTCAGGCGATGAAACTAACGGACATATAGATAATATTTGTGCTTTTATAAATCCAGCGGAAGTTGTGCTTGCGTGGACTGACGATGTAAACGACCCACAACATGAAATTTCTAAAAAATGTTTGGACGTTCTTGAAAATACAGTTGATGCAAAAGGTAGAAAAATTAAAGTACATAAATTGCCAATACCAAAAGTGCCTGTTACTATTAAGGAAAACGACTTAAAAGGTTATGTGTTTGAAGATGGAGAAGACCAAAGAGAAGTAGGCGAGCGACTTGCAGCCTCTTACGTAAATTTTTATTTTTGTAATAATGCAATTATTTTACCGCAATTTGATGATGAACACGATAAAATAGCAGTTAAAACTTTAAAAACTTTATGCCCTAATAGGGATATCGTGACAATTTATGCTAGAGATATAATTGTTGGTGGTGGTAATATACATTGTTTAACACAACAAATACCGTTTTATAATGCATAATTTGTAATGTAAAAACGAGTGTGGAGTTAAGATATTAGTTGATAGTGATTTGAAATAAAAAATGGTGCAGTTGCAAGAAATGATAAATGCCTTTTATAAATTAAAAATCCGTAAGGATTTTCACATTCACTATTCACTTTTCGCTCTTCACTTTTCATTTTAATAATAAAAGGTGTGAAAACATGAGAAATGTAACAATTTCAGCTATACAAATGAAATGTACAGATAATGTACAAGAAAATATAAAAACTGCTGACGCTCTTGTAAGAAAAGCGGTAAACGAAGGTGCAAACATAATATTACTCCCTGAGCTTTTTGAAAGGCTTTACTTTTGCCAAGAAAGAAGATACGAGTACTTCGACTTTGCAAAACCACTTGAAGAAAACGACGCTGTAAAGCATTTTAAAAATGTAGCTAAAGAATTATCAGTAGTAATACCAGTAAGCTTTTACGAAAAAGATGGCAGCGTATTATACAATTCTATAGCAGTAATAGATGCAGACGGAGAAATTTTAGGAGTTTACAGAAAAACTCATATTCCAGACGACCATTATTACCAAGAAAAATTTTATTTCGGTGTGGGGAATACTGGTTTTAAAACATTTAAGACGAAGTTTGCAACTATTGGTATAGGTATCTGTTGGGATCAGTGGTTCCCAGAAACTGCAAGATGTCTAACTTTAAATGGTGCGGAAGTTATTTTTTATCCAACGGCAATTGGCTCAGAACCTATTTTAGAGTGCGATAGTATGCCTCACTGGAGGAGATGTATGCAAGGTCACAGTGCAAGCAATGTAATACCAGTAATAGCAGCTAATAGAATTGGTAAAGAAGATGTAAAACCATGCGAAGAAAATGGATATCAAACGTCATCACTCTTGTTTTACGGTTCATCTTTTATGACAGACGAAAAAGGCGAAGTTATAAAACAAGCTATGCGTGATGAAGAATGTGTTTTAACTCAAACTTATGACCTTGACGAGATTTACAAAACTAGACTAAGTTGGGGAATTTTTAGAGATAGAAGACCTGACTTATATAAAGAAATTACCCAAAAACAATAATGCAAAATAGTGAATAGTGAAAAGTGAATAGTGAAAAGTGAAAAGTGAATAGTGAATAGTGAAAAGTGAATAGTGAATAGTGAAGAGTGAAGAGTGAATAGTGAAAAGTGAAAAGTGAAAAGTGAAGAGTGAATAGTCATTAGTGTTCATTCATAATAAATATAAATAGCACCTTGTAAAAATTAAACTTTACAAGGTGCTAAAAATTTTATATTATTGTTTTTAAATTACGAATTAAAAAAGTTACGGTTCTACAAAAGGTAAATCAAAATACTCAGTCACAGATAAAGCGATATTCCGTGCAATATTTCCTATATTATCACGTATCCACTGAGCATCTTGTTTATTATCGTGGAAAGCCGTTTCTACAAGGACTGCTGGTGCTTTAGTTTGTCGCAACTCAGCAAGTGAAGTTGTTGCCCTTGTTTTTACAAGGTCTGGGTTTGGGTATATCGCCTTATAATTTTTTACTATAATATCTGCAATTTCTTCACCCTTAACACTACCGTCATAATAATAAGCGTCCATACCTTGAACCATTCCAGCACGGCTTGCAGGAGCGGCGTTCGAGTGTAGCGACAAATGTAAATCAACATCACTTTCGTTTGATAATTTAATAGCCGAGCTTAAAGGCTTGTTTGGGTCATTCCTTACAACATCTATACCGCTTGCGGTTAAATAGGGGACTAATTCATCTGCTATTAAATTCATATAATACTCTTCGTTGCCACCGTCTACATACAAATTTGCTTCTTGAGTAGAGGGGCTTACAAAAACACGAGGCATACACATTCAACTCCTAAATAAGAATATTAATTTATATGATTAACATAAGCAAAAAATTACAAAAACTAAAATATACATAATGCACAAATAAAAAATAAGAATTGTTCTTATTTTTTACGTGTAAAATTACAAAAAAAGCTTTACATTTTAAAAGTGATGTGTTATTATATATACAGAAACAGTAATCATTACTATTTTGAGGGATATTATGAAAAAGCAAAATTACAGCAAAAAAAGAATTGCAATATATGAAAAAATTTGCTCTACAACTTCACACCCTACAGCCGATTGGGTATATATGAATTTAAAAGACGACTACCCAGACTTAAGCCGAGGCACTGTATATAGGAATTTGACTCTTTTTAAAGAGCAAGGGCTTATAGTTTCAGTAGGTAATGTAGGTGGGCAAGAACGTTTCGACGGCAATGTAAAACCGCACGCACATTTTGTATGCACTTACTGTCATGAAGTTATAGACCTTCATAAAATCGACTTAAAAAGTACTATTGATTATAATGTTTATGGTAGTGAGTATGATGTTGAAATTACACATCACAACTTGACTTTATATGGATTATGTAGCAAATGCAAAAATAAAAACAATTTAAATTAACGGAGGAAAAATTATTATGAAAAAATTTGTATGTACAGTATGTGGACACATTCACGAAGGTAACGAAGCACCAGAGTTTTGCCCAGTCTGTAAGGTGCCAGCTGAAAAATTCAAAGAAATGGCAGAAGATGCAGCATATGCAACAGTTCACGAAGTAGGAATTGCAAAAGGCGTTGACCCAGAAATATACCAAGGATTAGTAGATAACTTTAACGGCGAATGTACAGAAGTTGGAATGTACCTTGCAATGGCGAGAGTAGCTGATAGAGAAGGTTATCCAGAAATTTCAGCAGCATTTACAAAATATGCATTTGAAGAAGCTGAACACGCTGCAAAATTTGCTGAATTATTAGGCGAAGTAGTAACAAACAGTACAGAAGAAAACCTAAAATTAAGAGCAAGTGCTGAAAAAGGTGCTTGTGAAGGTAAATTTGAAATTGCAAAAAAAGCAAAACAACAAAACTTAGATGCTATCCACGATACAGTACATGAGATGGCAAAAGACGAAGCAAGACATGGTTCTGGCTTTGAAGGTTTGCTAAAAAGATATTTTGGCAAATAATAATTAATTAGCTTTTACCTCTTTTCTTATAAACTTATTTTAACAAAAAGATACCTATTGGCACTTTAAAAAGTGTTGATAGGTCTTTTTGTATTTAAACATACTATTTATATAAATAATATGTTGTGGTTAAGCTTTTTTTTGCATTAATAACACCCTGTGTTATACTCAAAAGTATTATTTATGCAACCGTTGCCTCGTTTTGTGCGCTTTCGATTTAACCTGAAATAAAATACTTTAAAAATTCAGATGGCTCCGTATCTTTTAAATAAACGCACGTAAAATTGTGCAGACTATTAATACCATTCACCTCAAATTTCCCAATATTTACGCTATTATTAAAAATAGACTCATACACAAAAGAGATACCCATATCGCTAGAAACGAGGTCGATAATAGTTTTAAAGGAGTTCGTTTGAAATTTGCTTTTAAAATTATCTACAGTACAATTATTATCAGTAAGTATACGCTCAAAAGCGTCACGAGTGCCAGAGCCTACTTCACGTAAAATAATTCTATTATTAAAAATATCTTCAAAAGGTATAGTTTTACCGCTAAATGGGTGAGAGGTAGAGCAAATACCTACAAGTTTTTCGCTTTTGTAAATATGGTGAGCAAAATTATTTTTGTTAATAAAGCCCTCAATCAAAACAAAATCAAGCTTAGCATTTTTAAGCATTTTAATAAGATTTTCTGTATTATCAACTATATAATTTATATCTAAATTTTCATTATTTAATATACTGATTATCTGTTTATTTGATATATAATCGCCAATTGTTCTAGTAGCACCTATATTTAATTGCATTGTTTCTTTATTATTAAGTGACAATGCAAGCTTTTTTTCGTTGAAACTTGCAGAAATTGAGTACGCCTCTAAAATTTCTGCTTGTTTAGTTTTATAAAGTGTTCTATTTTGGTAAATAAATAATCTACAGTTGTATTCATGTTCAAGTTGTTTAATATGTTGAGTAACTGCTGGTTGAGTCATATTTAAATGCGTAGCAGTAATTCTGTAATTCATATATTTGCAAAGGGTTAAAAAAGTATGTATTTTAAAGTCAAGCATAAAGCACCTCGATAAATATTATTTATTAATGTATTAGTAATGATTATTTGATTTTATCATAAATTAGGTGTATAATCAAGATATAAATTAAGGAGGGAAACATTATGAAAAAACTTATACCAGGAATTGCAATGGCTCTTTTAATAGCAGTTATTGCTAGAACTATCGAATATTTCATGCCTATACATATTATTGGTGCGTCAGTAATTGCTTTGTTTTTAGGTATGATAATAAATTATTTTAAAAAGACATCTCAAAAGGTTCAGTACGGACTAAATTTTACATCTAAAAGACTTTTAAAAGTAGCAATAATTTTACTAGGTTCAGTTTTAAATATTGAAATTATTTTGACTGTAGGCGGACATTCTTTAATAGTTATGCTTTTCACTTTAGCTACTTGCTTCGGCGGTGGATATTTTATAGGAAAAGCTTTAGGTCTTAACTGGAAAATGTCAAGCTTAATTTCGGCAGGCACTGGTATTTGTGGTGGTTCTGCTATTGCGGCAATTGCTCCTGTTATAGATGCTGAAGATAATGATATTGCTTTTGGTATGTCGGCAACATTTGTGTTCGATATGATTATGATTTTAATTTTCCCAATAATGGGCCATATGCTCGGTCTTAGCGATATGGCTTATGGTTTATGGGCAGGAACAGCTGTAAACGATACTTCAAGTGTAGTAGCCGCTGGATATGCATTTAGCGAACAAGCAGGCGAATATGCAACAATGGTTAAACTTACAAGAACAATTTCAATTATCCCTACAGTTTTAGTATTTGCAATGATTAATATACGCATAAAAAGAAGAGAATTAGGCGTAGTAAATAAAGGTGCAAAATTAGAGAGTAAAAAAGTTAATATGGTTAAAATTATACCATGGTTTATTTTAGGCTTTTTAGGTATGGCAACTTTAAATACTATAGGATTTATGCCTACTGAAGTTTCAACAGTTTTAAACGATATAAGCAAATTTTTAATGATTATGGCACTTGCCGCTATTGGACTTAAAACAGATATTAAAAACATGAGAAAATCAGGTTTTAGACCAATGTTACATGGATTTATAATTTCAGCTTTAGTTGTAATAGTATCAATTACAGTACAGTACGCTATTGGACTTGCTTAAAGTATGTTGTGGGTCTTGAGTAAAAAAACCTCATACAGAATCGAAAGTGCAGTACTGTATGAGGGTTTCTAGTCTTTATGCTTAATAGAAATAGTAAAAGAACTTTAGCCATTAATTGCAAATTATACATTAAAAACGGCTCCCCTTAATTGCTACAAGGGGAACCGTTTTTATAAGGAAATTACTTAGCGTAATCAATCGCTCTGCTTTCTCTTAAAATATTAACTTTGATTTGTCCTGGATATTCTAACTCGTTCTCGATTTTTTGGCAAATTTCTCTAGCAAAAATTACCATTCTTTCGTCGTTTATAACTTCAGGTTTAACCATTATACGAATTTCTCTACCAGCTTGAATAGCAAAACTACTTTCAACACCGTCAAAAGACATTGCAACTTCTTCAAGTTTTTGCAGACGTTTAATGTAATTTTGTAAATCTTCACGTCTAGCGCCTGGTCTTGCTGCTGAGATAGCGTCAGCTGCTTGAACTATATGAGCAACAATTGTTTTAGCTTCAACGTCACCATGGTGGGCGTGAATTGCGTGTACAACTGCTTCGCTTTCTTTATATTTCTTAGCGTAATTAACACCAATTTCAATATGAGAACCCTCAATTTCATGGTCTAGTGCTTTACCTATATCGTGTAAAAGACCAGCTCTTTTTGCAACAGTTGGATTAATTCCAAGTTCGCTTGCGATAATTCCGCATATAAAAGAAACTTCTAAAGAATGTCTTAAAACGTTTTGACCAAAACTTGTACGATAGCGAAGTCTACCAAGAAGCTTAATAAGAGCAGGATGTATACCATTAACGCCAGCTTCAATAACTGCACGGTCGCCCTCACGTTTAATGTTTGCTTCAACTTCTTTACGAGCTTTCTCAACAGTTTCTTCAATCCTTGCAGGGTGAATACGTCCGTCTGTAATAAGTTTTTCAAGTGCAACTCTTGCAATTTCTCTTCTAACAGGCTCAAAACACGATAATGTTATAGCCTCTGGTGTATCGTCGATTATTAAGTCAACGCCAGTCATTGTTTCAATAGTTCTAATATTTCTACCTTCTCTACCTATAATTCTTCCTTTCATTTCGTCGTTTGGTAAAGCTACAACTGAAACGGTAGCTTCTGAAACGTGTTCAGCTGCACAACGCTGAATAGCTAGAGAGATAATTTGACGTGCTTTTGTATCGGCTTCATCTTTCATTTTTTGTTCAAAATCAAGAATTTTTGCAGATTTTTCGTGATACAGTTCTTGTTCTAAAGAGTTTAATAAGTGAGCTTTTGCTTGTTCAGTTGTAAAGCCTGAAATTTTTTCAAGCACTTCAAATTGGCTGCGTTTTACAGTTTCTGCCTCTTCTAATTTTTCTTCAGCTAGAGCTATTCTCTTGTTTAGTTTTTCGTCTTTCTTCTCTACATTTTCGATTTTCTTGTCTAAAGATTCTTCCTTAGTTTGCAAGCGTCGTTCTTGTCTTTGTACTTCACGTCTACGTTCTGAAATTTCTTTGTCTAAATCGTTTCTTAACTTATGTAATTCGTCTTTGCCCTCGATTAAAGTTTCTTTTTTCTTAGCTTCAGCAGATTTCATTGCATCGCTAACAATTTTCTTTGCTTCTTCTTCGGCACTGCCAATTTTGCCTTCAGCTACTTTTTTTCTGTAGCTTATTCCATAAAAATAACCGGCAACTGCAAAACCTACGCTAAAAACGACAATAAGTATAATTGCTAAAATTGGATCCATTGTAGTATCGACACCTCCTAAATTGATTTTTATTTAACTTAAATGTAGTAAATAAATCAACTCAAAGAGCCGTTATTGATATTAAATTTTATGTCATTATGTTAAATTATAAAAAAATATAAAAATAAATTTAAATTAAAAAAATTAAATGCATAATTTAGTAAATTTGCATACAACAACGACTCATAAAAAGTCAAATTTAATAAAAACATTCGTTTAAATTGTTGATTGTGTATTGTGGTTAAAGTTGCTTATAAATACACAAGTATATTTTAAACTTTCTTAAAAAAAAAGTCAAGAAGTATTTATTTATTTGTGTAGATTGTACAATAAACTATAGTTGTATTTGTGTATAATAATAGTAAAAACTAGTTGAACTTTTAATTTATGTTTGATATAATGATAACAAACATAATGTAATTTTTATTTTAAAATAAAATTACATTTTATTTTAAATTTATTCCAATAGGAGTGTAAAAGATGAAAAAATTTATAGCTTTATTTGTATGCGTTATTTTACTTGTAAGTATATTTACTGCGTGCAGTGACGGTGAGACATCGCCTACAGACCCTCAAACAGGCGGAAAAACATGGTCGATGTATTGGTACTTATGCGGTAGTGACCTTGAAAGTGATGGAGGGGCTGCTACTAGCGATTTAAACGAACTTACATCGATAGAACTACCAGAGGGTGTCAATATTGTTATTCAAACTGGTGGTGCGAACACATGGCACCATGAAACTGTAGACGCAAATTATATGGAACGTTACGTTTATAATAGTGAAGGGTTACAGTTGATTGAGCAACTAGACGTTGATAATATGGGTGAAACTTCTGTATTTGTAGACTTTATGAAGTTTGCACAGGAAAATTACCCAGCAGATAACACAATGTTAAATTTCTGGAACCACGGTGGTGGCTCTTTAACAGGAGCAGCGTTTGACGAACTTCACAACAATGACAGTTTAACTCTTGACGAATTATATGCAGGATTAAACGAACTATACGGCGAGGGTAATACAGAAGATTATCCGCTAGACATAGTAGGTTTTGATACTTGCTTAATGGCAACACTTGAAACTGCTAACGTATTTTCTCCATATGCAAACTACTTAGTAGCATCACAAGAGTTAGAACCTGGTAATGGTTGGGAATATTCAGGAATAATGCAAGCGTTTGTAGATGATCCAAGTATCTCACCTCTAGATTTAGGTAAAACTATTTGCGACACATTCTACGCAGGTTGTGAGGCAGTTGGCACTGAAAGTGATGTTACATTATCTGTAACAAACCTTTCAAAAATTCCAGCGCTATTACAAGAGTATGAAGAGTACGGAGTACAAGCGTTAAATTACGCTTTAACTGATACAAGTTTCTTTACAAGATTTAACAGTTTTGCAAATGAAACTGAAAATTACGGCGGTAACACACGTGATCAAGGTTATACAAACATGATAGACATGGGCGGACTTGTAGGTAAAACTGAAGATATATTAGGCGAGCAAACTCAAAAAGTAATATCAGCAATTGATGATGCAGTAGAGTACAAAGTTGTAAGTAATTTAAGACCAGACGGCATGGGACTTTCTACTTATTATCCATACGATGGTGATATAAACAATTTATACACATATTCAAATATCAGTGCAGTACAGTCATTTAGTTATTTATATAATTATGCTTTAACAGGTGACTTAACTCAAGATGGTATAGAATTTCTACAAGGATACTCAGGAAATGTAGTAGGAGAAGTTCCACAGCCTAATAGCTTTGAAAATAGCGAAGTTACTTATGAAGATGCAATAGTTACGTTTGATGAAAACGGCAGTGGTTCAATTAATTTAGGACCAGAAGCATACGACACAATCTCAACTATAGCATTTGAGTTGTATTATGATAGTGGCGAGGGTAGTGACTTTATATTGTTAGGTTCTGACAATGACATTATAGCAGACTGGGATAATGGCATATTTACTGAAAATTTCCGTGGCGTATGGGGAAATATCGACGGAGCAATATGCTATATGGATATAGTATATGAGGGCGACGACTACAACGAATATGTAGTACCAGTGTATATTAATGACGTAGAATATAACTTATATGTAATGTATGATTTTAATACAGAAATGTATTATATTTTAGGAGCAAGACAACCAATTGATGAAGAGGGTGCGGCTGACAAAAATATTTATGAATTACAAGTAGGAGATGTTGTCGACATTATCCATTATTATTATGATATTGAAAGTGGTAGCGAAGAAGTAACACCTTATATATCAAATACAATACAAGTAACAGAAGAAACAATGTTCTATGAAACTATATTACCAGATGGATATTTCCATTTAATGTTTAGAATGGAAGATAGTATGGGCAATTATACGTATTCACAAGTTGCTAGTTATGAATCACTTAATGGAGAATGGTTTGTGTTTCTATAATGAATGAAAAATATAGGATTATCGTGTGTTGCGATAGTCCTATACTTTTTTAAGTAAATTTAAGTTTTTGATATTATAATTGTAAAATAGAGGTGATAAAATGAAATTATTATTATGCGAAGACGAAAGAGAACTTTCTAATGCACTTGTAAAAATACTTACAAATTTTAATTACAGTGTAGATGCAGTTTATGACGGTAGACAAGCACTTGAATATTTAGATGTTGAAGAGTACGACGCAGTTTTACTTGATATAATGATGCCATATATAGATGGAATAGAAGTATTAAAAACTATAAGAAAACAAGGCAATAACGTGCCAGTGATTATGCTTACGGCAAAGTCTACAATTGAGAATAAAGTGAGTGGTCTTGACTTTGGGGCAAATGATTATATAACAAAGCCTTTTGATATTAAAGAATTGCTTGCAAGGATAAGAGCTGTAACAAGAGTAAATACAAGTAGCAAAACGTCTATAATAAGTGTAGGGAACTTAAATTTAGATAGAAATACTTATGAATTATCAACAACAAAAGATGTAGTAAAGCTTGTAGGAAAAGAATATCAAATGATGGAAATGCTTATGATAAATAAAGGTATTATTATATCTACAGAAAAGTTTATGCAAAAAATATGGGGATACAATAGCGAAAGCGAGATAAACGTTGTATGGGTTTATATATCTAATTTAAGGAAAAAGCTTATACAAATTGAAAGTAACGTAAAAATTAAAGCAACGAGGAATACAGGGTACTCTTTGGAGGTGTTAGAGTGCTAAAAAAATTACAAAGAAAATTTGTGCTTTTGTCGACTATTATATTCATAGTAGTGATGCTATTAATAGCACTTGCAATAAATATAGTTAATTACACGTCGGTAATAAATAACTCTGATGATGTATTAAACTTGTTAATCGAAAACGATATGAAATTACAAGAAAATCAAATACCAGCACCACATATAAAATTTTCTAAGGAAATTGCGTATACAACAAGGTTTTTTATAGTTAAAACAGATTTACAAGGGCAAGCAGATGTAATAGATACTAAAAATATAAGTTTTGTATCGCCAAGCCTTGCACAAGAATATGTAACACAAGTTGCAACTTTTGAAGATAGCAAAGGTATTGTTGACGACTTTAGATATGTTGAAATTAGCCATGGAAATGGTTATACATATATTTTCTTAGATATTGAGGAAAATATGATGAATTTTTATTCGTTTATGGGATATTCTATTTTAGTTTTAGTGGTAGCTTTGATTTTAATATTTATAGCTTTATGCATATTGTCTAAAAATGCAGTATCGCCAATAGCACAAAGTTATCAAAGGCAAAAACGATTTATTACAGACGTTAGCCACGAATTTAAAACGCCACTTGCTATAATAAAAGCCGATAAAGATGTAATAGAAATGGAAACGGGCGAAAGCGAATGGACACAAAGTGTTGAAAGTCAAATAAAAAGACTGAATAATTTAGTTGAAAGTTTAGTTTCTCTTACTAAATTAGATGAATTTGGAGAGAAACTTGAAAAAGTAGAGTTTTCTCTATCAAATATATTAAATGAAACTTGTTTTGACTTTTTACCAACATTACAAATGAAAAATTTAAAATATACGCTTGCGATAGAAGAAAATATTATGTATTTAGGGCAAGAAAGAGAAAT
>CAYJFG010000037.1:12729-18859 GCA_964369305.1 uncultured Eubacteriales bacterium | reverse complement strand
TGCCACACGATTTATGAAGATGATACAGAAGATGAAAGTATAATAAAACTTTTGCCTTTTTTGGGAATGAATGAATTATCGACATTTAAAGAAGGTGACGATGGTGCTACTTATTATAGTATAAATGCCGTTATTAAAGCTGTGTGTGCTTTAGATGAAAAAGCTCTTGCTGACTATAAAAAAGAAGTTGCATCTATAGAAAGCAACGATTTCCAAAAATATATGATTGTTCTAAAATCTTTTGAAAATCGTTATTCATGGTCTTATAGTAACGCAGTAAGTAACACTGCCCCTGACAAGAAGCTAGCTACTGGAATATTCGACATTCGTTTCATTGGGGCAGAAAGAACAAGTGCAGACGTCCATAAAGAAACTAAGCGTGAAATAGATACCTTTGCAAAGGATCAAGAGAACGCCACCGCAATTCTAAACTTGCGTGATTCTGTAGCGATAGAAATGAAAGATATTCTCAAATCCGTGTTAGAGAAGTTGGAAAAATTATTTGAAAATGAAGGCAATGACATTGGTCTATCTAAAGGAAATGTCTCTATTTCACAGAATCTCAGACCTAATGTATCTGTGGGAGACTCTTACGTTACAGAGGTGCGAGATACTAAAAGCGACTATATTATTCCTCTCAATTATAACGGATTAGGATATAACAACCTAATAAATATCTATATGCTTATAAAGTTGACGGAAATTCGTCCGGGAAAAGATTTTAAAATTTTATTACTTGAAGAACCAGAGGCGCACCTTCACCCTTCATTGCAATATAAGCTGTTCAAATACCTTCGCCAACTTGACCATGATAATAAACTAAATCAACAGATTTTTGTTACAACTCATTCAAGCAATATCTCAGCTGTAGCCGGTATAGATAACATGTTTATGATAGATTATGATAGGGATGGTGACCCAGCTGATTGTAGAGAACAAAGCCTTGCTAAACAATTTTCAAATACAGAAGGTGATAGTCCAAACAAAGAAAGTGCAAAGAAACACTTAACAAAATTCTTAGATGTAACACGCTCGGACATGTTATTTGCTGATAAAGTTATATTAGTAGAAGGAATTGCAGAAAGGCTGTTAATGCCTATATTTATGGATAGATGTGGTTGTTCTTATGAGGATGAGCATATTGCTATTGTAGAAATTGGTGGCAAGCATTTTGAGCATTTTATTGAGCTGTTCAACAATAATGCGGTAAAGAAAAAAGTCTTATGCATTACTGACTGTGACTTTAAGTGGATTAGAGATGGTAACGTAGAGAATATTTCTGATTACAAAACTTTTGTTCCAGAACACATTAAGAAATTACAAGAGCGATTTGCAATTAACAACTTATATATATCAACACAAAAGATCGGTGGGCGAACATTTGAAGATGAGTTACTTTTAACCAATTTTGATAACCCAGACGTGTCATTAAAGCTTTTTAAGATTCCGACAAGCGAAACTATTTCTGACTTTGTTACAAAAAATGGACTAAATTTTATGGAATGGGAAAAAGATATTTCCAGTTTAGATGGTCGTTCACGTCCACTTGTAGAAAAACGATTAAAAGCATACAAAGAAGCGATTATTAGTAATGCTGAAAATTGTAAGGAATACCAGAAACTGATTTTTGCAAATCTATTTTCGCATTATGCAAGCGGAAGCAAGGGTGGGGTCGCCCTTGAAATCCTTGTTGACGAAGAACTAGCTAAAAACTTAGTTGTTCCAACTTACATAAAGGAGGGATTAAAATGGTTATGCCAATCGGAATAAACTCTGGAGACTTGTTAACAGTAGAACAACTTAATAGCCACTTTAAGGTGCTTGCCGGACCTGGTGCCGGGAAAACACACTTTTTGACTGAAAATATCAAGAATATCGTAACAACATACTCTCCCGTTGCTCAAAGTAAAGAGAGGAAAGTTCTTTGTGTCACCTATACAAATGCAGCTGTTAACGAAATTAAACATAGACTGGATAGGTTTTCTTCATCCGTAGAAATCTATACAATTCACGGATTTATAATAGAGCACATCATCAAACCATTTCAAAATGAATTAAGAAAAATAATGTTGCAGGACTTTGAAATTTCTGTAAGCGATACGCGTAAGATTTCATCACAAATTGAGGCGATTGGTATTTTACACGGCATTGATAAAACTGAAATATTTGATTTTGTAAAGACAAAAACAGGTGAAGATATTGAAATGTCTTACAGTAAGAAGATAATGGGTGAAGTTGAAATTGATATAGATAAATATATATCTACCAAGACAAACAAAATACGAGCTTCTAAACGTATTGCAAGTAATCACATTTTGCCAATAAAAGAGTACACTTGGTCGAAAGCAAAAAAGCTGACTCACAACGAGATTCTCTATTTCGGATATCGTATATTACAACAAAACAATATAGCTCTCTATACAACAAGGGTTAAGTTTCCTATCATTTTCATAGATGAATTTCAAGATACAAACCCCTTACAAACAATGCTAATGCAGTTGATAGGAGCTAAAACTACCGTTGTTGGGGCTATTGGTGATGTAGCCCAATCAATATATGGTTTTCAAGGCGCAAAACCATCGCAGTTTCGATCGTTTCACATAGAGGGTGAACGTTCTATGTGCGAATATAAAATCAATGGGAATAGACGTTCAACTAAGAACATAGTTAATTTTTGCAATTTTCTACGTAAATCTGATCCCACTATTTATCAAAATAGTGATAAAACTTATAAGAATGATGAAGAAAAGCAAATTGCAGAAAGCACAAAAGTTCATATAATCTCTGGACATAACACTGATTGCAAGCAATTGATAAGTACTGTTATGGATGAAGGTGGCGTTGTACTTACTCGAACTTGGGTAGCAGCATTTTCATATATTCAAAATATCAGCAAAGAACAAGAATTGCGTTTAAACACGATATACAGCTCTTACTATACTTCTCCAGTTGATATACGAAATGATATTATCCAACACAACCAAGTCACATGGGTGCGAGCCTTCCGATTTGTTTTCAAACTTTGGAATGGCTATAAAACTGGAGCACTTGTGGAAATTGTGGATGCACTTGCTTTAGTAACGAACCTTGATGTTAAAATACTTACGCCGAAAGTTCTTTTCCAACTAAAAAAATTAACTGAAGATGTATTTAAGGATATTTCTGAGGCGTCATTAACAGTTACAATAATCGATGATTTCTGCTTGAAATTGTTTGAAAGAGATTATGATCAATTATTGTTGATTTTGGGTGGGAAGTCATTTGTTATTCCTATTTTCGACGAGGAAGATAGAGATGAGATCAAGGATAATGTGCCTCAACTTACTTGGAGTACATCATACAAACTCTTTACTGAAGTATTTTCGGAAAATAGCCGTTATATGACAGTACACCAAGCAAAAGGTCAGGAGTGGGAAAAGGTAATTGTCAGCCTTGAACCGAATAGTAGTAGAAATAGGGATAATATAACGCTTTCAGGTATGTTCGCAAACCCTCAACTGCTCAACGAAGAAAATGCACAGGAATTTACGAGAATGTACTATGTGGCTTGTAGTCGTGCGAAGAGGGATTTATATATTCACTTAAAAAATAGCTCTGATGCAATTACATTAATGACAGCAGTGAATGACTATAATCAATCACAAAATGCCAGTCGAAAAATTGAAGCTGATTTAGTACCATGTTGAGGTTAAATTCTTTGATTATATGGGTTCAGTTGAACACGAGAAATTGATTGACATACAAAAATGAGTATCTAAATATAAAAAATCGGTGTTTCAAGAAAAAACACCGATAAATATTGTATGAAAATTATCCTGTTGGATATACAAATATATTCTAATTTTTAGAGGACCTAAAACATTAATCTAAATCAAACACAGTTTTATATTTATTTTTAAAATTGGTATTGTATTTTTCTGTTAAAGTCATGGCGACTTCATCACTAAAATCCTTTCCAAGATAAATGCTTTTTTCTGTTAGATCAAGTTTAGCTAAGACAAGTTTCAATTCTGCTATAATTGAGTATGGAATAATTATTTTAATCATATTTTCACGAAAAGATTCAATATAGTCTAATGGCCAGGTCAGAAGACTATGAACTGTAAAATTTGCGGATTGCCTACACATTCTACGATCGTTCTTTTCACCGTGCATACAAACGGGAGTAAAAACATATGATGATAAAACGAAAGAGATCAACTCGCTATCAGCATTCACGTTCAGAATCTTTGATTTTCCACAATAACTCTCAATAGATTTATTTATTGTTATTGGATCTATAACAAAAACAGCTGAACAATTTTCGTTGAATTCATAATCTGTAGAACTATTGTTTTTTATTGGCTTCACACTTGATAAATCTACATCGTTAATTGCAAAAAACAATGCTACTAAAGGATCGGTAGACCAATCCAATAAAGGAGTAGGCAATCCATAATGCTGAGCTAAACATAGCCATGAAATATCATTTTGTGGCTTTGTTTTTATTACCTCCTTTGTTTCCTTTTTGAATTCATCTAACATGCTTATGTAATTTGGAAATTCAACAGTTTCACCTTTTCCGTTACTGAAGGGTGCTTTTATCGGGCTTATTTCTCGTCCAGCCCAATCAGTGACAGCAACTGCATTTCTGAATATTCCAGGGGTTAAGCGATAGCTTGCCTTTGACTGTCCTCTATACCAATATTTTTTGTTTTGTCCAATATCTAATAATATATTTATATATTCAAAGATATTTTTTATTATATAAAGATTCATTTTTACCTCCATACATATAATTACGTATTGTTAAGTTAAATGAATATTGAGGCACTAGCCTTTTTGTGATAAAATGTTTCTGCGAAAAAAACTAAAACACAAAAGGAGTGTACAACCATGCAGAAAATTATATCATTAAAATGCCCAAAATGCAACAATACTTATAACTTTTATAAATATGGCAAGGATAAACTTGGTTTCCAAAAATATCAATGCCGTGTGTGCAAACGTCAATTTGCACCAGATAATCCACGTAAAAAATCAATGAAAAAATATCCTCCTTGCCCAATGTGTGGGAAATCATTGTTTTTACATCACGATTATCGTGATTATTCAAATTTTCGATATTGTGATAAAAAATGTAATCATTCTTTCCTTTTGCCTAGAATTACGGCTACTTTGCCACCGTCGGTTTCTAATCTTTTAAGGAAGTCAAAACTTAAAATGATGTGGTTTCCATTTTTTATCATTACTACTGGTTTATATCAATTTTTTAGTGATAAAAACTTTACAAGGACCATTTCCTTTATTTTAAATCAGCTTTTTTGACATTAAAGTTTCTCATGTTACTATTGCTGATTGGTGCAAAAATTTCGATCCGCTTTTTGACAATATTTCTAAAAAACTAATTACTACTATGAACTTTAATTCTGACGAGTGGCACGCTGATAAAATAGTTATTAAAACCAATGATAAAAACATTATATTTGATTTATTTTTGATAGTGAAACATGCTTTGTCTTATATCTTCAGCTATCAACACATCGTATTCGCCGCAGGTTCACGCTCTTTTTAACCATGTTAAAACCTTTAGGCGATCTAATAATATCCCAGATAAATGTTTCTTTCCTGACGCTAAACATATTCGCGTGCAGAGATTTTAAAGATTATATTAGCAATAATCGTATAGGAGCTTTTAATAATCATTTCAAAGCGTAGTATAAAACTAAACAGGGTTTTAATTCCTTTGAATCTGATAATGCAACTATTTTCATTTTTGTTTTCATTTTTTACTTTATTGGACCACATTCAGCATTAAACAATCTTGATCTAGTTAAAGTCGCTGTGGATAATTATGACTTGAATTTTAGAAATATTTTTTCTCTGTATCAATATATTTATCATTAAATTCGTCTTACTACATCAAAAATTGTTATTAATTTGTTACAAATTTACTTTGTTTTCTTATTAGAACTTTTTGCATTTTTCATTTTTACTTAACATAGTCCAAAATATTATTTAATAATTTTAAAAAGTCAAAACCGCACATGAGCCTGCGTGCGTTTTAATGACTATTATTGTGTTTTTATTCTAAAGATTTCCGTTATAATATGTCGCATTATAGTAAATTGTTGCTCATTATAATATATGG
>CAYJFG010000037.1:0-12719 GCA_964369305.1 uncultured Eubacteriales bacterium | reverse complement strand
ATGGCAGAACTAAAAAACTTGTCTTTTATCAAAATACTTTATGGACTCCTTTCGCCACTACAACTTTATAGAGTTTTAATCTAATCCATTTCGATAAAGTTAGTAGTGCAATAATATATTAGCGAATCCATACTTAACACGACTGCCTCCAGAAATTTTCAATTGTAGATTATTTGCATATTTCAGATCTATTTCTAAATTCACTGGGGGAGATAATGCATTTAAAGAGAATTCTTCGGAATAAGTATCATCCAGATATACTTGCAAAATAACATCTTGTTTTTCATACTCATTTGTCCTTCCTACATCAAAAGAAATTTTAGAATACTCTCCTCCTAAATCATACAAAGTATATCCATCACCACCACCAAATAATGATCTATCATTATTCATTGTTATTCCCTCATTGTATGTTTTACTGCCCATAGAGAAATTATTTGCATCCGAAGTACGATATATGCTATATTCATTTCCATCATACAATACATCGGTTGACAATAAATCAACGGCTGTTACTGTAGTGTGATTTTGGATAGTTTCACTGTATAGGATTGTATTTGTAGTTGCATTGTATGACAAATGACCTTCCAGTATTGTTTCTAAAGCTTTTTGAGAATAGTAATAAGTTTCATCTTTTAATAAAATAGCATCATTAAATCCCTCATGCACTTTTAATCCATCTAGTACTATATCAGCACTTTTATTTTCTGTATTCGGTAAGTCATTAATTTCACTTTTTAACTCATTGTACTCTGCAGTAATTAACTGTAGTTCTTTTTCCATATCTAAAGAATTACTTTGAGCTGATGCCTTCTCTCTTTCTGCTTCTTTTGTATATTCATAAGTCGAAGCTAAAGCGGCGTTAAGCGACATATTTTCATCAATAAAATCATAATATGTAGACAGAGTTTCAACCGTACTTTTTTCTAAAGTAGATTGTGTCGAAAGATCTGCCCAAAAAAACAAAACTACGGAAGTAAGTGCGGTGATAACAGCACCTATTATTGCTCCTTTAATTGTATCACTCAAATTTAACACCCCTTAATTTTTATTTATAAACAATTTTTTAATATAACACTTATATTCAATTCAATAAACTCACGAATATTTCACAAAAGATATACACATCTTGTAAAAACATAAGATTTTTGAACTTAATCCCTATCAGCAAATAGTTACTCGCTGTTGAATCATAAAGATGAATTTGCGAACGATACAAACAGCATAAATATATTAAAGTTGTGTATTTTATCAAGACTTAATAATTTCGGCTAAATTATATAGGAGAAGAAACTTGCTCGGTATCTTGTTTTTGCTTTTTAAAAATATCAAATAATAGGTATTATTCTATATTCCAATTTATAAAAACTTATTGATGTGCTAATACGTCCTTTCTATATCTATATATATAATAAAAAAATTCACAAAAATACACTTATAATGTTGTTTATTTTATGATATTTTTTGAACGGTATATCAACTGATTTTTTACAATAAAATTGTCTGCCGACGTTCTTGCGAAATATCGCAAATAGTGGTGATGGTTTATATTGGTGCGAGTGATGGGACTTGAACCCACACGTCTACGACACACGCCCCTCAAACGTGCCTGTCTGCCTATTCCAGCACACTCGCATAAAAAATATTAACGAAAATCACAATAAGTTTTTAAAAAGGTATTGACAAATCTTTTTAAAAATGATAGAGTATTAATACAAATGAATATAAGCACCCACAACTTAAACATCGTCGCCAAACGATATTTAAGCATACGCCACTAAAGTATACACGTACTTTAAATGACTTGTGAATGCTACATAAGTGTTTTTTATTATAAAGCACATTATATAGATTGTCAAGACTTTTACATACTTTAATGGTTACTCGCCTTAAGTTTGGGAAGTCTTGATTTATTTTGTCTAAAATTAAAAATTAATTCTTGATTATCTTTAAGTTATCTAAGTTAATAAGATAATTCAAGCGAACTGCTCTAGGCACACGTCCCAGTTCGATATCAAAAACGACGTATAGGTTCGTACAGCCGCCGCAAAGCAGTGTACTTTTATATTTTAGAAAACACTTTTGTTATATCGAAATATTAAACAAAAGTGTTTTCTAAATGGTGACCCGTACGAGAATCGAACTCGTGATACCGCCGTGAAAGGGCGGTGTCTTAACCGCTTGACCAACGGGCCTTAATATGGTAGCGGAAATAGGACTTGAACCTACGACACTTCGGGTATGAACCGAATGCTCTAGCCAGCTGAGCTATTCCGCCAGATAAATACTCGCTTAACGTGAGCAAGATATATTATAACCGCTTATTCCAAGTTTGTCAATACTTTTTTTAAAAGTTTTTAATTTTTTTTTGCGGTTGAATATAAATTAAGTTGTCGCCTATATCCAAAAAGAATTATATCATATTGATTTACAAAAATCAACTAAATTTTCATTAAAAAATAAAAAAATTGAAGATTAGAGTAATTTGCATATTTAAATTAAGTTAATTACATATAAAAACAAAAAACTTGCAATAAAACGATTATCACGTCTTATTGCAAATAAAAAATTGATATAAAATTATTCAATAGAACAATCTAAGTATTGCTCAAGTTCTTCATCATCTTTTTTCTTTTTTTCTTTAATGATAACAAACGCAGTTATAGCTGCAGTAATAGCAATAGCTGAAGCGATAATAGCTAATACAATGCCGACTTTACTTTTTTTCATAATAAAATCCCCCTAAATAAATATATATTAACTTCATACTTATATATTACCCATTTTTTTAGAAAAAGTCAATAAAAAAATGCTTTTTGTTTTTTTATTTTTAAGGAAAATTATTTAAAAAATTTTGATTTTCTCAAATTTGTATAAAGTAAACAAATATAGTTATTTAGTTGACTTCTAAATATGAATATGGTATAATTTAACTAGATAGTCTATCAACATAAAACTTTAGGAGGTTTTAAGGAATGTATAAGAAATTTATATGTATTGCACTCACATTTATAATAGCTTTAAACTTAGGTATTATAAGCGTTTCGGCACAAGTTATGCATGAACAAGATGTAAAAGTTGCGTTTATAAATCTCTCTATACAAGGTATGACTTGCGATTGCGATAGAAAACCTGTAAGAGAGAGAACAGAAGTTACAATCTTAGGTTATGAAAATGAATGGACTATTTTTCATGGATATAACACGAAACAAGATGTAGGCTCGTTTACTAAGCGTATAGGACCATACATATTTAGTAATTTATTTAACTATCCATGCAACTTTGCGTTGTATGGTATAAAAAACGATGAAATAATATGTTTAGAAGAATTGTACAACACTGGTCAAATTAACAATATGGAAACGATTATCAATGAGATTGAAAAATTAGAAAGTAACCTTAAGTATGTAGGTCTTAGCGGTGATGCGAATAGCGATAATCTTATAACTATTACAGACGCTTTAGAAATTCAAAAAGCTTTAGCGAGCTTTAAAAATGTTGAATTAACACTCTCGTCAACTGCAACAGATCCGACCATGTTTTATTATCATGACTTTAATTATGATGATGAAATAACAACTCAAGATGTGTTATCTATACAAAGTTATTTGGCAAATGCTATTTAAAAAATCAAAAAGATAATATACAAACACCACCAAAACGATATTTTTTGTTTTTAGGTGGTGTTTGATTTTTAATTTAAAAACAACAAGATTAAATGATAAAAAAATGCTGACAAATAAAAAAAGTTGTGATATAATGATAGGCGTAAAAAAGTAATATATTGGAGTTGTGTAATGACTGATAAAGAAAAAGCGTTAATTGCCATAAAAGAACTTGGAAAAGAATATCAAGACGCTATATGTTCGCTTGACTATAGCGACGCACTACAGCTTTTAATAGCAACAAGGCTTGCAGCTCAATGTACCGATAAAAGGGTTAATATGGTAACGCCTGAACTTTTTTCAAAATATAAAAATGCGTATGACTTTGCAAATGCAAAAGTAGAGGATATCGCAAATATTATAAGAAGTTGCGGTTTTTATAAAACGAAATCAAATGATATAGTAAGTATGTGTAAAACTATAATAGAAAAGTACGACGGCAAAGTGCCAGACAATGTAGAAGATTTAACATCACTTTCTGGGATTGGGCGAAAAACTGCTAACTTAGTTGTAGGCGACATTTACGGAAAACCTGCCGTTGTTGTAGATACGCATTGTATAAGGATAACGAGTAGACTTGGTTTTCACAATATCAAAAACCCTGAAAAAATAGAAAAAATATTAAAAGAAATATTACCGCCAGAAAAATCTAACGATTTTTGTCATAGATTGGTTTTACATGGAAGAGCTGTTTGTAAAGCTAGAAATCCATTATGTAATGAATGTTGCTTAAAAAATATATGCACATATTCAATTCGTATAAATAATTCGTAATTCGTAATTCGTAATGCGTAATTCGTAATTAAAAGACAAAATAGATACCAGACGCCAGTGTCCAGAAAAAAGACAAAACTTATTAATTTATAACAAAAAAATCTTTTTATGTCTTTTATAAATTTAAAAATCCGTAAGGATTTTCACATTCACTATTCACTCTTCACTATTCGCTTCTAATATATCCGTAAGGATTTTCACAATCACTATTCACTATTCATTTTTCACTAATTCCAACGGCAAGAGTAGAACCCTTGCCATACATTTTTCAATATTCACTGCCATTTAAAAAGGAGAAAAATATGTCATTTTCAAAAGACAAAATAAGAAATTTTAGCATAATAGCACATATCGACCACGGCAAAAGCACTTTGGCCGATAGAATTTTAGAACAGACTCAAAGCGTTCAAAAAAGAGAAATGGAAGACCAACTGCTTGACAATATGGACCTTGAAAGAGAAAGAGGAATTACCATAAAAGCCCACGCTGTAACATTAAATTATCTTGCGGACGATGGCGAGCAGTATGTTTTCAATTTAATAGATACACCAGGTCACGTTGACTTTAACTACGAGGTGTCACGCTCACTTGCAGCTTGCGAGGGTGCAGTGCTTGTAGTAGACGCATCACAAGGTATCGAGGCTCAAACACTTGCTAACACTTACTTAGCAGTTGACGGCGGACTTGAAATAGTTCCAGTTGTCAACAAAATTGACTTGCCAAGTGCTGACCCTCAAAAAGTAAAAGACGAAATAGAAGAAGTTATAGGAATACCGTCGCAAGATGCACCACTTGTATCTGCAAAAGCAGGTATAAATATACGTGACGTTATGGAAAAAGTTGTAAAAGACGTTCCACCTCCACAAGGCGACGAAAACGCACCGCTTAAAGCTTTAATATTTGACTCATATTACGACAGCTACAGAGGTGTTATCATATACGTAAGAGTAAAAGACGGCACTTTAAAAACTGGTGACGAAATTAAGCTTATGGCTACAGATAAAACATTTACAGTAGTTGAGTGTGGATACTTAAGAGCAACAGCCCTTGAGCCGTCGCAAACACTTAGTGCAGGCGAAGTTGGTTATATAGTAGCCTCTATTAAATCTGTAAGAGATGCAAAAGTTGGCGACACTGTAACACTTACAAGCGAAGAAGCAGACGAACCGCTTGCAGGATATAGAGAAGTACAATCAATGGTATTTTGCGGTGTATATCCAATAGACGGTGCAAGATATTCAGATTTAAGAGATGCACTGGAAAAATTACAACTAAACGATGCATCGTTATCTTTTGAACCAGAAACATCAATAGCGTTAGGGTTTGGTTTCCGTTGTGGATTTTTAGGGCTTTTGCATATGGAAATTATCCAAGAAAGACTAGAAAGAGAATACAACCTTGACTTAATAACAACAGCACCGAGCGTTATTTATCAAATAACAAAAACAGACGGCACTATAGAAATGATAGACAATCCTACAAACTATCCGCCAACAACGTTAATTGCAAAAGCAGAAGAGCCTATGACAAACGCTCATATATACGCACCAAACGAATATGTAGGAAATATTATGGACCTTTGCCAAGATAGAAGAGGTATATTTAAAGATATGAAATATATAGACTCTGACAGGGTAGACATTCATTACGAATTGCCACTTGCAGAAATTATATACGACTTTTTCGACACTCTAAAGTCACGCACAAGAGGATATGCAAGTTTTGACTATGAATTATGCGGATATAAAGAGAGTAAACTTGTAAAACTAGACATAATGTTAAACGCTGAAACAGTAGACGCACTTTCCTTTATAATACACACAGATAAAGCGTACACAAGAGCAAGAAAAATGACTGAAAAATTAAAGGAAAAAATTCCAAGGCAATTATTTGAAGTTCCTATACAAGCGTGCATAGGTGGAAAGATTATTGCACGTGAAACTGTAAAAGCTATGAGAAAAGACGTACTAGCTAAATGTTACGGCGGTGACATTTCAAGAAAAAGAAAACTTCTTGAAAAACAAAAAGAAGGTAAAAAACGTATGCGACAACTCGGAAGCGTAGAAGTACCGCAAGATGCATTTATGGCAGTATTAAAACTAGATTCAGAATAATGGAGGTAAAGCCCATGTGCAAAAATGAAAAAAACTTTTATATAACTACACCAATTTATTATCCGTCAGGTAACCCACATATAGGTCATTGCTATACTACAGTAGCGTGCGACTCTATAGCGAGATACAAAAAAATGCAAGGCTACAATGTAATGTTTTTAACAGGTACAGATGAACACGGTATCAAAATTGAGCAAAAAGCTAACGAAGCTGGTAAGTCACCAAAACAATATGTAGATGAAATTGTAGAAATATTTAAAAATCTATGGGACTTTATGGACGTTGACTACACAAGATATATTAGAACAACGGACGATTACCATATAGAAACAGTTCAAAAAATATTTAAAACACTTTACGATAAAGGTTATATTTATAAAGGTGAGTACTTAGGAAAATACTGCACACCTTGCGAAAGTTTCTGGACAGATAGCCAACTTGTAGACGGTAAATGCCCTGAATGTAACAGAGAAGTAGTCGAGGCGAAAGAGGAAGCATATTTCCTTAAAATGTCGCCATTTGCAGATAGAATAGAGGATTTACTAACAAATACAGATTATTTACAACCTAAAACACGTGCTACAGAACTTGTAAACAACTTTATAAAACCAGGTCTTGAAGATTTATGCGTATCAAGAACTACCTTTACATGGGGTGTGCCTGTTACATTTGATGAAAAACACGTAGTATATGTTTGGGTTGATGCACTTTCAAACTACATCTCAGCTTTAGGCTATGAAAATGAAAAATATAACGACTTTGACACCTTCTGGACAGCAGATGTACACATGGTAGCAAAAGATATTATGAGATTTCACGCTATAATATGGCCAGCTATATTAATGGCACTTGATTTACCACTGCCAAAGCATTTAGCCGTACACGGTTGGATAACTTTTAATGGTCAAAAAATGAGTAAATCTCTAGGAAATGTTATTGACCCATTCGTATTAGGTGAAAGATACGGTGCAGATGCTATAAGATATCACATTTTAAGAGAAATGGCACTAGGTTCAGATAGCTCATTCTCAAATGAAATTATGATTAATAGAATTAATAGCGACCTTGCAAACGGGTTTGGCAACTTAGTTTCAAGAACTGTTGCAATGGTTTTAAAATATTTCCCAAATGAATTTCCAACAGATAGAGAAAGCACAGAATTTGACGACGATTTAATCTCACAAGCAACGTCGCTTACAAGTAAAGTTGATGAATTTATCGACAAAACACAAATAAGCAACGCACTTGCCGAAATATTTAACGTAATATCTCGTGCTAATAAATATATAGATGAAACAACACCATGGGTTTTAGCAAAAGACGAAAGCAACAACAAAAAACTTGCTACAGTTTTATACAACTTACTTGAAACTATAAGAATTACGGCAACACTTTTAAAACCGTTTATGCCAAAAAGCATGGAAAAAGCTCTTTTACAAATTGGAGCAGGCGAAAACGAAACAACTTATCAATGCACATCTAAGTGGAACGTGTTGCCTCGAAGTGTTAAAGTGCAAAAAGGCGAAGTGCTTTTCCCTCGTATAGACGTTGAAAAAGAGATTGAAGAGTTAAACTCTTTTATAAAACAAGATGAAGTGAAAGAAGAAAAAATCGAAATAGAACATAAACCACAAATTGTAATTGATGAGTTTTTAAAGTCTGAAATTTTAGTAGCAAAAGTTGTGGAATGTGAAAATGTTAAAAAATCTAAAAAATTACTTAGATTTATGCTAGACGACGGCGAGCAAATGCGTCAAGTAGTAAGCGGAATTGCTCAGCATTATAAACCAGAGGAGTTAATAGGTAAAAAAGTTTTAGTAGTTGCAAACTTAAAACCTGTAAAACTTTGCGGAGTTGAAAGTAATGGTATGATACTATCAGCTGAAATTGGAGATAAATTACAAGTAATTACAGTTGACGAAAGTATCCCAAATGGAGCAATGCTTAGATAATTCGTAATTCGTAATGCGTAATTCGTAATTCGTAATGCGTAATTAAAAGACAAAACAGATACCAGACGCCAGTGTCCAGAAAAAAGACAAAACTTATTAATTTATAACAAAAAAATCTTTTTATGTCTTTTATAAATTTAAAAATCCGTAAGGATTTTCACATTAACTATTCACTTTTCACTATTCACTCTTCACTTATTTTATATCCGTAAGGATTTTCACAATCACTTTTCACTATTCACTATTCACTATTCACTCTTTACTCTTCACTAATAACTACAATATTAACGTATAGACTTAAAAATTTATATGTTTATATAAAAAATCAAAAGGAGAATTACAATGAAAGTCTTATTAACAGGAGGTCTAGGCTACATTGGAAGTCATACTTGCATTGAACTTATAAACGCAGGTTATACTCCAATAATCGCAGATGACTGCTCAAACAGCAAACCAGAAGTAATCAACAGAATTAAAACAATTACAGGCGAAACAGTACAGCACTACAACATTGACGTAGCCGACTATGACAGCTTAGATAAGATGTTTAGCGAGCATGAGTTTTTTGGCGTTATCCATTTTGCAGGCTACAAAGCAGTAGGCGAATCAGTAGAAAAACCATTAATGTATTATCGCAACAACTTAGACACAACTCTTACACTATTAGAAGTTATGAAAAAATATAATGTAACAAACATTGTGTTTAGTTCATCAGCTACAGTTTACGGAGCCGCTGAAGTAGTTCCACTAGTAGAGGGAATGCCAACAGGTTGCACAAACCCATACGGTTGGACAAAATACATGATAGAACAAATTTTAACAGATGTAGCATATGCAGATAAAGGCTTTACATCTATACTACTTAGATACTTCAACCCAATTGGTGCAAATGAAAGCGGACTAATTGGCGAAGACCCAAAAGGTATACCAAACAACTTAATTCCATTTGTTACACAAGTAGCAGTTGGAAAACTTCCACAGTTAAGCGTATTCGGTAGCGATTATGACACACCAGACGGTACAGGCGTTCGTGACTATATACACGTTGAAGACCTTGCAAAAGGCCATGTTTGTGCAATTGAATATGCTAAAAACTTTACAGGCACTGAAATATTCAATCTAGGCACAGGAATAGGCTATAGCGTTCTTGATATAGTAAATACTTTCCAAAAAGTGAATAATGTACCAGTTCCATATGCTATTAAAGAAAGAAGAGCAGGCGATGTTGGTACAGTTTACGCAAATGCACAAAAAGCTTTTGAAAAAATGGGTTGGAAAGCCAATAAAAATTTAGAAGATATGTGTAGAACTTCATGGAATTGGCAAAAAAATAATCCTAACGGCTATAATGTTGACTAAAATTTAATCATCAATTTGTGCAATACTACAAAATTGTTACATTTGCATTAAAAATTAAAATAAATATTGCATTTTTGTATTTTATATTATATAATTATGGTGCTATATTTAGCGAAAATAAAAGGAGGATTTAAAATCATGTTTAAGAAAAGTAAAAAAGTTATTAGCATAGTGCTAGCACTTACACTTGTAGTAGCAATGTGTGCAGTATCATCAGTAGTATTCTTTGCTGAAGATACAACAACTACATACTACGTTGCAGGTGAAGAAGCACTAACAGGTTTCGCTTGGGATCCAGCAGGAGCTCAAATGACACTTCAAGACGATGGCACATACTCTATCACATTCACAGACGTTCCAGCAGGTAACTACCCTTGGAAAGTTACACAAGGTAACTGGGATCTACCTGTTTACAATGAAAACGGCGATGCATCACAAGGTACAGGTAATGAGGATAACGCTCTTATCTCTACTAATGCAACATCAGACATCACAATCACATTTGACCCAGCAACTTCAAAAGCTGCGTCAGCATCACCAGCAAAATTTGTTATTGAAGACCACACATACACACTAGTTGGTGTTGACGGTTTATGTAACGGAATTTCATGGGACCCAGCAGCTGCAATTAACGATATGACAGAAACAGGTGAAGGTACAGGTATCTACACAATTACTGTTGAAGATGTAGCTTTCGGTTCTTACGAATTTAAAGTAGCTGAAGACCATGCATGGGCTTCATCATGGGGTGACGCAACAACTGCTAGCGGAAATGCTGTAGCAGATGTATACGTATCAGCTGACGATGATCAAGACACAACATTATATGATGTTGTAGTAACTTTTGATTATAACACAAAAACATTATCTTATACAGTAGCTTATGCTGGTGAAGAACAACCAACAGATGCTCCTACAGACGCTCCTACAGATGCACCTACAGATGCACCTACAGATGCACCTACAGATGCTCCTACAGACGCTCCAGTAGGCGATACAGCTACAGTTAATGGTCAAGAATTCAACGTAGGCGACACAGTAATTTACACAGCTAAATTACAATCAGACGATTTAGTATCAGCTTACAACTTTGTAACAACATACACAGAAAACGTTTTAGGTTTCTCACAAAGCTTTATTGATGGATTTGGTCCAAATTTAGCTGAGTATATGCCAGTTATCGGTGCGTCAAGCATGAGTACAATATTCAACTTCACACCTTTCTCAGATCCTAAAAACAGATTCTTAGCAAACGGCTCAGACATCAACGAAAGAAATGCGTTAGATTTCTCAGCTGAAGATTCAATTTTAGTAACATTAGAATTTACTGTTTTAGCAGCTGGCGAAGCTACTATTTCAACAGAAATTAAAGAGTTAATCAAATGGCAAGATCCATATAGCCCAGACCCATACCAAAATGCAGTATTCACACAAAGTGATGCAGTAGCTAAAAAAGATGGTGGCACAACTCCAACAGATCCTCCTGTAACAGAACATGACTATTATGTTGCTGGTGAAGAAGGTCTAACAGGCTTTGCTTGGGATCCAGCAGGTGCTAAAATGGAAAAACAAGCTGATGGCACATATGCTTTAACATTTAAAGATGTTGCTGCAGGTTCATACGCTTGGAAAGTTACTCAAGACGGTACATGGGATATAAGCTACAACGAAAACGGACTAGCTTCAGAAGATTCAGGTAATAACTTCAATGCTTCAATCACATTAAGTGATATGGCAGACGTTAAAATCATGTTCAACCCAGCTACAGGCTTAGCTACATCAGAATCATCAGCAAAAGTTGTTATTACTGATCACACATACACAATCGTAGGTGTTGGCGGATTATGTAACGGCGTTGAATGGGATCCAACAGCTACAGTAAACGACATGATGGAAACAGGCGAAGGTACAGAAATCTATACTATCACAGTTAATGATGTACTATTCGGTTCATATGAGTTCAAAGTTGCTCAAGACCACGCTTGGGGTATGTCATGGGGCGATGCATCAACAGCTAGCGGTAACGCTTTAGCAGATGTATTTGTTTCAGCTGACGATGCTGACACAACATTATACGATGTAACAATCACATTCGATTACAATACACAAGCAATTACTTATGTTGTTGAATATGCTACACAACAACCAACAGATCCTGTAACAGACCCTGTAACAGATCCAGTAACAGACCCTGTAACAGATCCAGTAACAGACCCTGTAACAGATCCAGTAACAGATCCAGTAACAGACCCAGTAACAGACCCTGTAACAGATCCAGTAACAGATCCAGTAACAGACCCTGTAACAGATCCAACAACAGATCCAACAACAGATCCAGCAACAGATCCAGCAACAGATCCAGCAACTGAAGAGCCAACAGAAGCTCCAACAACAGCTCCAACAGAAAAACCAGTATCTCCACAAACAGGCGATACAACTCCTTATGTAGTTCTAGTTAGCTTACTAGTACTTGCTGCAGCTGCAGTTGTTGTTACACGTAAAAAAGCACAAGGTTAATTAAAAATTAATCATCTTTTATGATTTAATGTAATAATATAAATTTCCACTCCTAAACATTAATTTGTTTAGGAGTGGTTTTTTTGAGTAAAGAGTAAAGAGTGAAGAGTGAAAAGTGAAGAGTGAAGAGTGAATAGTGAATAGTGAAAAGTGAAGAGTGAAGAGTGAAGAGTGAATAGTGAAAAGTGAATAGTGAAAAGGGAAGAGTGAATAGTGATTGTGAAAATCCTTACGGATTTTTTATTTGTAAAGGGCGTTTATTCTTCTAGTATCTGTTTCTGTATTTTAATTACGAATTATGAAAAGTGGAAAACGGAAAGTTGAAAGTTGAAAGTGAA
>CAYJFG010000036.1:4295-19157 GCA_964369305.1 uncultured Eubacteriales bacterium | reverse complement strand
GAAAATAAATAAAAATATTAAAAAATGTGTTTTAGCTATAACTTTAATAGCTACATTGCTATTTAGTTCTTTGTCGGTTTTTGCGGCTGGAGGAACTGTCAACGGACAAGATGTAACAGGTGGAGATATTATTACATATTCACTATCGCTTGAAGATGTGCCAGAAAATAAAATTTCAGGCTTAAGCGTAAGAGTTAATTACGATAGCGAAAATTTAGAAATTATGGAGGATACTCTTAATTTCCCAACATTTTCAAATCCAATTTATAATCTTGATTTAGAGGATCATTTACTTTTCAACATAGCTGATGCAATTAATGGTTATAATATAAATGAAGATGGTATGATTTTTTCAGTATCATTTACTGTAAAAGATGGTTTTACAGGTAATACAAATGTAACAGGCGAAATATTAGAGATTTACAACATGGACATTGTAGAAATTACAAGCCATGTAAAAGTTGATACTATAACTCATGGAACTTTAGCAGGTGTAGTTGCTCCATCAACACTAGAGGAGATTGAAGCAAGTGCTAAAGATGAAGCTGCAAAAAGCGAGGGATTTCCAACTGTAATTATAATTGCTGGTGTAGGTCTTTTAGTTGTAGGTGGTTTTATTGTAATAATATTTATGAAAAAGAAAAAAGATAGCGATACTAATGAAAGTGCAGAATAATATATAAAACATTTTATAGTTGTTATATTGTAAATTCGATATAGCAACTATTTTTCTTGCTTATTTATATGCTTAAAAAAGTAAGTAATATTATTTTTTGTATATATTTCTTATATGCAAGAAATAGTTCATTTTAAGATTGATGAATAAATAGTAGCGAAATGGGGGCAACCGTGGCTGATGCATAGCATCAGCGATATATAGTAGTATGCAAATTAAATTATAAATTGTCAAAAATAATTAATATTCTAAAATTTAATATTATATATGTATATATTAAAGCATACTACTATATTTACAAACACATTTCATGTGTTTGCACGGTTGCCCCACTTTGTTTAAGAACTATTACTTAATTAAAAGTAATGGCTTTAATTTATAAAAAATTCGATTATTGATTTTTTGATGTTTTTAGGATATAATATAATCAATATAAAAAAAAGGGGACTTTAAAATGCAAAAAATCACAAAACAAACAATTATTGGCGATATTTTAGACATTGACAAATCAACATCAACTTACTTTCTTGAAATGGGTATGCATTGCTTAGGTTGCCCATCAGCTCGTGGCGAAACACTAGAAGAGGCGTGTATGGTTCACGGTGTAAATGCAGATGAATTAACAGACAAAATAAATGAGCATTTAGCTAAAAACTCTTAATCTTCAATTACAAAATTGTATGGGCGGTCATTAGTCGTCCATACTTATTTTAATTTACAAAGGAGCAAATTTTTATGTTTAATCTTGATGAAAGGCTTAATTTATGTGCAAGTTTTGTGCGAAAAGGAAAAACAGTTGCAGATATAGGCACAGACCATGCATATTTACCAGTATGGCTTTATAAAATGGGATATGTAAAAAAAGCTTTGGCGTGTGATGTAAACGAAAAACCTTTAAAAAAAGGAATAGAAACAATAGAAAAATATAACGCTATAAGCGGAGTAACAGCAAGGCTTTCAAACGGACTTGAAAACATAAAAAGCGAAGAATGTCAAGATATAATAATAGCAGGAATGGGTGGCGAACTTATAACCACAATTATAGATAGTTGTAATTGGATAAAAGATAAAAATAAAAACTTAATACTTCAACCAATGACAAGACCGCAAAAATTGCGAGAATATCTATATAAAAATAACTTTGAAATAATAGAAGAAAAAGCAGTAATAAGCGATAAAAAAATATATAGCGTTATGTTATGTACATATAGTGATACTAAACTCCAATATAAGCAAAGTGATTTTTATATAGGTAAATTAAATCCAAAAGAACATGAAATTGATAAATTATATATTGAAAAGCGACTTAACACTTTAAAGCTTAAGTATAATGCTTTGAAAAATAGCGATGATATAGAAAAAATCGAGCTACTTGAAAATTTAATAAAAGAGATTGGCGGTTTTATATGACAAATTTTATTAAAAGAACATGGTCAGAAATAATCTTAAATAATATAGAACATAATTATAAAGAAATACGAAAAATTGTAGACTAAAAAGTAAAAATATGTTGTGTAGTTAAAGCTGACGGTTACGGCCATGGGGCAGTAGCTGTAGCAAAAGAATACGAAAAGTTAAATGCAGACTTTTTTGCAGTTTCAAATATTGAAGAGGCTTTAGAACTAAGATATGCAGATATTAAAAAACCAATTTTAGTGCTAGGATATACTCCACCAAGGTATGCAAAACTTTTAAGCGACATGGATATATCACAAACTGTATATAGTTTAGAATATGCTAAACTTTTATCGAGTCAAGCAAAAAAAGAAAATATTAATATAAAAATACATCTCAAAATTGATACAGGTATGAGCAGAATAGGCGTTATGTGTCAAGATTTTGATAAAATGGAAATATCACTAGATGAAGCGTATAAAATTGCAACACTTGAAAATTTTGAGCGTGAGGGTATATATACTCACTTTTCATCTTCAGACGAAGTACAAGGGGTAGAAAATTTTACAAAAATTCAATATGAGCGTTTTATAAATATAATTCAAATGCTTTTAAAAAAAGGTGTAAACTTTAAAATCCGTCATACAGCAAATAGTGGGGCTGTAATAAATTATAAAGAAATGCACTTAGATATGGTAAGGGCTGGAATTATTCTTTATGGTTTGTCACCTTGTGAAAATCAAAGTAAATTAAATTTAAAACCAGCTATGAGTTTAAAGTCTGTAATTTCTCAAATTAAACATATAGATAAAGATGCTTATGTAAGCTATTCAAGAACATTTAAATCAGAAAGTGAAATGAAAATTGCAACAATCCCAGTAGGTTATGCAGACGGATATATAAGAACGCTTGCACAAGATGGTTATGTCCAAATTGGAGATAATAAGGCGAAAATAATCGGTAGAATTTGCATGGACCAAATGGTAATAGATGTTACAAATTGTGATGATATAAATATCGGTCAAGAAGTAATTTTATTTAATGGGGAAAAAACAAAAGCACCCTCAGTAGATGAAGTAGCGTCGTGGGGCAATACAATAAATTATGAAATTGTGTGCTTAGTAGGAAAAAGAGTTGCAAGGGTGTATATTAAAAATGATAATATTTTATATACAAGCACTCTAATAAATCGAATGTAAAAAGGAGCAAAAAAAGTTATGAAACTTTTAGTAGTTGATGGTAACAGTATTTTAAATAGAGCATTTTATGGTATTAAATTACTATCTACAAAAGATGGGCAATTTACAAATGCTATATATGGTTTTTTAACAACGTTAAATAGAATTACAGAAGAAGTAAAACCAGATGCGTACGCTATTGCATTTGATTTAAAAAAACCTACTTTTAGACATATTAAATATAGCGAATATAAAGCAAATAGGAAAGGTATGCCGTTTGAACTTGCTCAGCAAATGCCCGTTATAAAGGAATTGCTTGTACATTTAGGTTATAAAATAGTTGAGTGTGAGGGGTTTGAAGCTGACGACATTTTAGGAACTCTTGCAAAGGCGTGCCAAAATACGCAAAACCATTGTGTAATTGCAACAGGAGATAAAGACAGTTTGCAACTTGTAGATGATAATGTTACAGTAAATTTAATATCGACAAAAATGGGTAAACCAACAACTACAATTTACGATGAAAACAAAGTTAAAGAGGACTTTTTAGTAACTCCAAAACAACTAATAGAGATTAAAGCTATACAAGGGGATACGTCCGACAATATCACAGGAGTAAAGGGGATAGGCCCAAAAGGTGCTACAAGTTTAATCGTATCTTTTGAAAATTTAGACGGCGTTTATCAAAATATTGATAGCAGCGAAATTAAAAAAGGTACTAGAGAAAAATTAATAGCAGATAAAGAAAACGCTTATTTAAGCAGATTTTTAGGCGAGATTGTGACAAATGCACCAGTTGATTTAGAAATTGAAAGTTACATCAAAAAAGATGGAGATTATAACAAAGCGTTTGAACTTATGACAAAACTAGAGTTTTTCTCTTTAAGGGATAAAATGTTATCACAAAGTGAAAATACATTTGTTCCTACAGTTGAAAAAGAAAATGTAGACGCAATTTTATGCGACAATTTCGACGAATTATTAAAAGAATTAAAAGAAGTTAAAAAAGCTATTTTCCTACCAAGATATAAAGATGGCTATATAAATTCTTTAGCTTTTTATATAAATAGTAAAGTAAAATATGTTGATAATAGCAATTTATTTTTTAATTCTTTTTTAAAAGAGTTTTTTGAAAGTAGTGAGATAGAAAAGCAAACGCACGATTTAAAGCTTTTATATCATACGCTTGATAAAGTAAAAATAGATATAAATAATGCAACTTTTGACACGCTACTATCAGCTTATTTACTAAATCCAAATTCAAGTAATTACGAAATTTCAAGGTTAAGTGATGAATACAACGCAAATATTTATAATGTTATAATAGAAAATGAAGAATGCGACCACATAAAAAATGTTGCAAATTTAAGCAAATTAATTGAAAATTTACAAAGTGAAATTAAAGAAAATAATCAAGAAAATTTACTATTTAATATAGAAATTCCACTTGCAAAAGTGCTTGCTAAAACTGAAAACGTAGGTTTTATGGTAGATTGTGACGGAATAAAAGAATACGGAAAAACACTACAAATAAAACTAAACGAACTACAAAATAAAGTATACGATGAAGTAGGATATGTATTTAACATAAATTCCCCAAAACAATTAGGAGTAGCACTTTTTGAAAACCTAAAACTACCAACAGGGAAGAAAAATAAAAGCGGATACTCAACAAGTGCAACAGTACTTGAAGATTTGCAAAACGATTACCCAATTGTAAAAGACATTTTAGAATTTAGAACAATTTCAAAACTCATATCAACATATTGCGACGGACTATTAAAAGTAGTAGCAGAAGATGGACGTATCCACACAACTTTTAATCAAACAGAAACAAGGACAGGACGAATAAGCTCAACTGAACCTAACTTACAAAATATTCCAGTAAGAACTAAAATGGGCAGAGAACTTAGAAAGTTTTTTACAGCAAAAGACGGTTGTATGCTTGTAGGTGCTGACTATTCGCAAATTGAACTTCGTGTGCTTTCTCATATAGCACATGATGAAGTTATGAAAAATGCATTTATAAATGAAGAAGATATCCACACAATAACGGCAGCTCAAGTATTTAATATGCCTATAGATATGGTAGCACCAGAAATGAGAAGCAGGGCAAAAGCGGTAAACTTTGGTATAGTTTATGGAATAGGTGCGTTTTCGCTTGCAAAAGATATTGGAGTAACACGTAAAGAGGCACAAAACTATATAGACGCTTACTTAGAGCATTATAGCGGTGTATCAATGTATATGGAAAGAGTAGTAAAAAAAGCAACAATTGATGGATTTGTAAAAACTATATTTGAAAGAAAACGTTACTTACCAGAACTTAGCTCAAGCAATTTCAATATGCGTTCGTTTGGTCAAAGGGTAGCTATGAATATGCCAATACAAGGCTCAGCCGCTGACATTATAAAAATTGCAATGATAAAAGTTTATAATCGACTTGAAAAAGAAAATTTAAAAGCAAAATTAATATTACAAGTGCATGATGAATTAATAGTTGAAGCACCAGACAATGAAGTTATGCAAGTAGCACAAATACTACAAGAAGAAATGGAGAACGCCGTAAAATTAGACGTTCCACTAACAGCTGATGCGTGCATGGGTAAGACATGGTACGACACTAAAAATTAATTGAAACAAGGGGAGAAAATGAAAAATAATATTTTATTTGTCTGTACAGGGAATACGTGCCGTAGTCCAATGGCGAAAGCCGTTTTTGATGATATATGCACAATGAGAAATTTAGATTATAAAAGCGACAGTTGCGGAACTTTTGCAACAAGTAATGCAAAAGCAAATAAAACTGCAATTGAAGCTTGCGAGATAATAGACATTGAAAGCATAAAAACGCATAAATCAAAAATGATAGACGACAAGCTTTTAGAAAATAATGATTATTTTGTAGTTATGACAAAATCACATTCAAAAATACTTTTAGATATGAACGTACCAAAAGATAAAATATATATTTTAAATGTTTCAGACCCTTACGGAGGAGATTTACATACGTATGTTAATTGTCTTAAAGGAATAAAAAAGAAAATATTAACATTATTAGATAAGTTAAATGCGGAGTAAAACAATGGATTTATGTAATTTAGAAATTGCAGTTATGGAAGAAAAGCATATAAAAGAAATAGCAACACTCGAAAAAGAATGTTTTTCTTTACCGTGGAGCGAAAACGCATTAAGAGAAGAACTTACAAACGAGGTTTCCTTTTTTCAAGTAGCCTTAATCGAAAATAAAGTAGTAGGTTATATGGGTTTACTTATTGTATGTGACGAAGCGTACATAGCAAACATAGCTGTAAATAAAGAATATAGAAATAAAGGAATAGCAAAAAGTCTTTTAAATGGTGCTAAAGAAAAATGCATTGAAAATAAGGCTTTGTTTATGTCGCTTGAAGTTAGAAAAAGTAACGATATAGCTATAAACCTTTATAAATCATATGGATTTGAAGTAATAGGCGAGAGAAAAAACTTTTATTCTAAACCTTTAGAAAACGCTATTATATTAACATTATATTTATGAAAGTGAATGGTAAAAAATATATGAAAATCTTAGCAATAGAAACTTCTTGCGATGAAACAGCAGCTTCAGTAGTTGTAGACGGTACACAAGTGTTATCAGATATTATTTCATCACAAGTAGAAGAACATAAACTTTATGGCGGAGTAGTACCAGAAATCGCCTCAAGACGCCATGCCGAAAATATAACAGGTGTTGTAGAAAAAGCACTTGAAACAGCACAATTAAGTATGGACGATATAGACGCTATAGCGTGTACTTATGCTCCAGGGCTTATTGGTGCATTGCTTGTAGGAGTTAATTTTGCTAAAGGATTAAGCTTTGCAACTAATAAACCTCTTATACCTGTACATCATTTAAGAGGTCATATAGCAGCGAATTATATAGCAAATAAAGAGTTAAAACCGCCGTTTTTATGTTTAGTGGTAAGTGGTGGTCATAGTCATATAATAAATGTAAAAGATTATACAGATATGGAAATTATAGGTAAAACAGGTGACGATGCAGCAGGCGAAGCGTTCGACAAAGCGGCAAGAAGTTTAGGACTTCCATATCCTGGAGGTATACATCTTGATAAACTTGCTCAAAATGGTGACGATATGGCGTATAAATTCCCACGCCCACAAGTAGACGGTAGACCATATGACTTTAGTTTCTCAGGGCTTAAAACATCAGTTATCAATGTAATACATAATGCAAAACAAAAAGGCGAAGAGGTTAATATAGAAGATATTGCAGCATCTTTTAGAAAAGCGGTAGTTGAAAGTCTTGTTAGTAAATTTTTAAAAGCAACAATTGACTTAAATGTAAAAACTGTTGTAATAGCTGGAGGAGTTTCTGCAAATTCTCTTTTAAGAGAAAAACTAGCAAAGGAATGCGAAAAAAACAACTTAAAACTATATATGCCTCCTAAAAATCTATGTACAGATAATGCATCTATGATAGGATCACAAGCGTATTTTGAATATTTAAATGGCAATATTTCAAATTTAAGCTTAAATGCTAAATCATCAATGCAAATAGATAAAGTGAATAATGAATAGTGAAAAGTGAAAAGTGAATAGTGAATAGTGAAGAGTGAAAATCTAAACGAGTGCAATTCATTCGTAGGACAATGGCTTGCTCTTGCTGTGAATAACCAACAATTTATAAAAAAGGAGCTGAAATTTTTGCTATTAGAAAATGAAAAAATAGAACCACTAGGAAACAACATAAACATAATTGTATCAAAAGAGTACCATTTTTCAACCGATACAATACTACTTGCAAATTTTTCAAACCCAAAAAAGAAAGATAAAGCAATAGAACTTGGTAGTGGTTGTGGGACAATCCCTTTAATATGGTGCAGAAATGCTCCACCAAAACAAATTTACATGGTGGAAATTCAAACACAAGCTACAGAAATGATTAAACGTAGCATAAAATTAAATAAATTGGAAAACGAAATACACGTAATAAATGAAGACTTAAATAATTTAAAAGGTAAAGTCCCTTTTGGTTATTTTGATTTAGTTGTATGTAATCCTCCTTATAAAGTGCAGGGAACAGGAATTTTAAATCCCAATAAAAAGCATGAAATTGCACGACATGAAATAATGTGCAGTAATGACGATATTGTAAAATGTGCATCTAAACTTTTAAATTTTGGCGGTAGGTTTTGTCTTTGTCAACGTACAGAACGTTTAGCAGATATAATGGAAAGCTTTAGACAACATGGAATAGAACCTAAAAAGCTACGTCTAGTTCAACAACGTAAAAATAAAGCCCCAAAACTTTTTTTAATTGAGGGTAAAAAAGGAGCAAATAAAGGCGGATTAGTGATTGAAAATACACTTTTAATTGAAGACGACAACGGCAATTATTCAAGTGAAATGATGGAAATATATAATTATTATAAAGAAAACTATTGAGAGGTAAAGAAAAAATGAGCGGTATTTTATATGTAGTAGGTACGCCTATTGGTAATTTAAAAGATATGTCGCCACGTGCTATAGATACACTTTCAAACGTTGACTTTATAGCAGTGGAAGATACAAGGGTAACGATAAAACTTTTAAATCATTTTGAAATTAAAAAGCCTATGATAAGTTACCACGAGCATAATTTAATGCATAAGGGAAACGAAATTTGCCAAAGAATTTTAAACGGTGAAAATTGTGCTATAGTAACAGACGCAGGAATGCCAGCGATTTCAGACCCAGGGGAAATACTTGTACGTCAATGCAATGAACTTGGGATAAAAACAGTATGTGTACCAGGGCCTAGTGCATTGATATCAGCCCTTGCAATTTCAGGTATGCCGACTGGTAGATTTACTTTTGAAGGTTTTCTATCTATGAATAAAAAAAGTAGAATAAAGCATTTAGAAGAAATAAAAGAAGAAAAACGTACAATAATATTTTACGAAGGTCCACATAAACTTTTAAATACTTTAAATGATTTATTAAAGTATTTAGGCGATAGAGAAATATCTTTAGTGCGTGAAATTACTAAAATACATGAGGAAGTAGTAAAAACTACAATTTCAAAAGCTATTAATATGTATGAAGATGTAAAAATAAAAGGCGAATTTGTGCTTGTAATTAAAGGATATGAAAACGATAACGAAATTACATATACAATTAAGCAAGCAAAAGATATTGCACAAGAATATGTGGATAAAGGCATGTCGCTGTCGCAAGCGTGTAAAGAAAGTGCAAAAATAACAAATATAAAAAAAGGTGATATTTACAAAACTTTTTCATAAAGTAAAGGAATAACGATAATGTGTGATGATTTTGATAAACTACTAGAAAAATATATGTTAAATCCAGAATTTAAAAAAGAGTATGAAGCGTTAGAATTTGAAATTAAAATCGTTCAGGATATAATTGATAATAATGAATATCTTACTGACATATAAAATTTCATGTATGTACGAACAAAATTAATCGTTTAGTTTAAAATATTAAAAGAGGTAAATTATGAGTTACAACGAAGCTATAGACAAAATAAAATCATTATTAAAATTTGGCTCACGTCCAGGGCTTGAAAATATATCTAAATTACTATCTAAAATGGGCAACCCACAAGACAATTTAAAATATATACATTTAGCAGGCACAAATGGTAAAGGCTCTACAAGTACAATGATATCGCAAGTGTTTATAGATGCAAATTACAAAACAGGTCTTTTTACATCACCATACATTATAGATTTTTGCGAAAGAATAAAAATAAATGATGAAATGATTGAGCAAAAAGACTTAACAGACATTGTAGAATATATTTTCCCAATAGTTGAACAAATGGCGAAAAATGACGAAATTATAACAGAATTTGAACTAATAACAGCTATTGCTTTTAAATATTTTTCGGACAAATTGTGTGATGTAGTAGTGCTTGAAACGGGACTTGGCGGACGATTAGACTCCACAAATGTAATAAATACACCAATAGTAAGTGTAATTACATCGTTAAGTCTTGACCACACCGCAGTACTTGGCGATACAATAGAGGAAATTTGCAAAGAAAAATGCGGAATTATAAAAGAAAATGGAAATACAGTTTATTTTAGACAAGAAAAGATAGTTGATGAAATTATAATAAATGATTGTAAAAATAAAAATAACTTATTATACTTTGCAGATGATATAAAAGTTGAAGTTTTAAAAGATGATATAAACGGCTCCAAGTTTTTATATGATGAGCATAAAGTCAATTTAAAACTTGTGGGCGAACATCAAATTAAAAATGCTACAACAGCGTTAAAAGCTATAGAGATATTAAAGGAAAATGGTTTTAATATAAATATTGATAATATAAAAAATGGATTATCAAAAGCATTTTTACCAGCTAGATTTGAAGTTTTAAGTACAACACCGCTTATAATTTTAGATGGTTCGCATAATCCGCAAGGGCTTGAATTTTTTGCAAAATCTCTTAAAAAATATGCTAAAAGTAAAAAAATAACTTGTATTATGGGTATGCTTAAAGATAAAGACAGTCAAACATCTTTAACATATTTAAAAGATATATGCAACACTGTTTTAACACTTACAATAAATAACGAACGTACATTAACTTCTGAGCAGTTAAAAAGTTATGCAAGCAATTATTTTGAAAAAGTTATAAGTTTTGATGATAATAAAAGTTGCATAGAGTATGCTATTAATTTAAAAAATAACGACGCAATAGTTATATGTGGCTCATTATATTTAGCCTCAGAGCTAAGACCACTACTTTTAGAATACTTGAATGTAGAAAAAATTAACTGATTATTATTTACAATATGTAAGATATGTGTTATAATAATATTGAAAGGAGTGCTTTTATGAAATTTGAACGAGCTAGAACTACTGAACAAATAGAAAGCAGGATACAAGAAATATTAAATTCTGCAATTGAAATATACGAAAACGAAGGATTGGAGAGAATAAATTTCCTTGCAATTTCTAAGAAAACTAATTTTACAAGACCAACAATTTACAAATACTTTGAAACTAAAGAAGAAATTTTGTTAAGGCTTACACTTTATTATATGGAGAAAGTTGTGGCTTACATAGAAAATGCTTTTGCAGAAGATAGAGAGTATGAAAAAGAGGAAGTGGCAACAGTCTTAACAGAGGCTTTTATGTACACACCTCAATTTATGGAGCTTTACTCAATGCTTTTTACAGTTATTGAAAAAAATGTTTCAGTAGAAGCTTTAGCCACATTTAAAAAAGATATTGTAAAATGTCACAGACCATTATATTATGCAGCACAAAAGACTACAAAGTGTAAAAATGATGATTTGATTTTTGAGTTTATATTATCTTTTGTATCATTAGCATCAGGGTTATACCCAATGTGTATTGTAAGTGAATTGCAAAGAGAAGCAATAGAAGTTTCAGGTACTAATTACACAGTTCCGTTTTTTGAGGAAACTCTAAAAAAATCAACACTTGTACTACTTGATAATTTGTATAAAGGGTGAAAGGATAATCTAATATGAAAGAAACTATATGTACAATTCCAATTAATGACGTTTTTGGTCCAAAAGACGGTTGCCCGATTTGTAGGCTATATAGTATGCTTGAAGAGCGTGCAGTTGAATATGTAACAGGGGCTGCCATGATGGAACCAGAAGTTAGAGTGATGACAAATGAAGTAGGTTTTTGCCATAATCATTTTACAATGATGGTTACAAGCGGTAAAAGGCTACAAAACGCTTTATTATTGGAAAGTCATTTAGATAAGATATTAACAGATTATTTCCCAGAAAATATAAAGGGAAAACCTGATAAAAAGAAATTAAGCGGACTACATCAACTTGACAACACTTGTTATGTTTGCGATAGAATACGGTGGGGGCTTACTCATATGTTTAGAAGTATTTTTGCAACATATGAAAAAGATGAGGATTTTAGAAAACTTTATAACAATCAAACACATATATGTTTACCTCACTATAAAGAATTGATGATACAAGCAACAAATAAAGGTGTAAGCTCAAAAAATATTTCTAATTTTCATAAAGATACAACTTTATTAGCAAAAAATTATCTTAAAGAAGTTAAAAAAGATATATCTCATTTTTGTTCTATGTATGATTATAGAAATAATGGTGGAGATTGGGGAAATAGCAAAGATGCTATTGAGCGTAGCATTAAGTTTTTAACTTCAAAAGAAATATAAGGTGGTTTTATGAAATTTAGTAAAATAAGCGATAGTCATATTCATTCAAATAACTCTTTTGACGGTGTTAATACAGTAGATGAAATATGCAAAAAAGCAATAGAACTAGGGCGATATGCTATAACTATAACTGACCATATAGAGGCAAACCTTTATTATAGTGATAAAGAAAAATATGGCGATTTTTCAACGCTTATACCACAAAGTATAAAATATATAAAAGAAGCACAAGAAAAATACAAAGGTAAATTGAAAATTTATTTAGGTATTGAAGTAGGACAGCCTTTGCAAGACGAAAAAGTGACAAACGAAGTTTTATCGCTTACAAAATTTGATTTTGCATTAGGTTCACTGCACAGCATAAATGGATATGAAGATTTTTACTTTTTAGATTATAAAAAAGAAAATATAGATAATTTGCTAACTTTATATTTTGAGGAACTTTATCAAATGGCACAAAAAGCAAATATTTCAAGTTTAGCACATTTAACATATCCACTGAGATATATTGTAGGCAATAATAATATTCAAGTAGATTTAAATAAGTATAAAACTTACATTGATGAAATACTAAAAGCAATGATTAAAAGAGATATTGCACTAGAGATTAATTCTTCTGGATTAAGGCAAACAATAGGAGAACCTCTACCTAGTGTAAATATTATAAAGCTTTATAAAAAACTTGGAGGTAAATATGTAACAGTAGGCTCAGACGCCCACTGTATAGAGGATTTATCGAAAGGTATTATTACCGTGTATGATTTGTTGGTTGAGTCTGGTTTTTCGCATTACACATTATTTGAAAAACAAGAGCCAAAATTGATAAAGCTACTATAAAAATTTTTTTAAGCTTTTAATATTATTTTCCTCAATAGTACATAAATGTTTCATCATTTCAATAATAGAATTATCAGCATCTTTATATCTATGAGTATCTCTTATAGATTTAACAACTCCCATAGTACTGCCGATTATAAGCATTTCGGCGATGTGGGAGTTACTTTTATCTTTAGCCGTTTGCATATCTATCATTATATAAGTTCTTGCTTTTTGGAAAGAGGTTAAACCCTTTTTTTGTAGCCCTAATCTATTTGCCTCAATACAAGCAGTAACGTACATTTTTTTATATTCTTCTAATTGTATTTGTAGTTGATTTTTGAAAGTTTCGTCTTTTACAATTCTTAAAAGTTCTATTATAGATATAACAACCATTTGAGAATTTTGTATTAAGAAGTAAAGTAATTTTTCGTTTTGTGTCAAAGTCTTTTCACCTCATTAAATTTTAAAAGTAGAGATAAAATTAATATACCAAAAAGAAAATTTATTATTCACAATTGCTTGAAATTTTCATATTATAATTATAAAAAGCAATGAGGTGAGATATGTGGACGAAATTTTAATTATGCTTACGTCTATAACATATGCAATGAAAGGGAAAGATATTTTAGAAAGATATGGCATTAATTCTTATATTCAAAGAACTCCGTCGCATAGCAGATTAAATGGTTGTGGTTATAGTTTGCTTGTGCCTAAAAAGTCGCAAGAGGCTTATAATATATTGATTAAACATAATATAAAAGTGATTGGAATAAGTAGAAGAAGTGATAACAAATGATATACCTTGATAATGCAGCTACTACATTTCCAAAACCACAAAGTGTAAGCGTTGCAATTAATAAAGCAATAAATTCTTATGGTGCAAACCCTGGTAGAGGCGGACATAATATGGCAATGAAAGCCGCTAAAGAGATATATAATTGCAGAGTAAATATAGCGTCGCTTTTTAATGTAGAAGATGAAACGAATGTAGTTTTTACATTAAATTGCACCCATGCAATTAATATAGTTATAAAAGGGCTTTTAAAAGAGGGCGACCACGTAGTAATATCTAATTTAGAGCATAACTCTGTAATAAGACCAATTAAAGAGCTTGAAAAAATAGGCGTAACATATTCTGTTGCTACAATATATGAACGTGACAACAATAAAACTTTAAATTCTTTTAGATTGGCGTTTAACAGTAAAACTAGGCTCGTTGTGTGTACTCACGCATCTAACGTGTGGGGTCTTAAATTACCAATTGAAAGAATAGGAGCAATGTGTAAAGAATATGGTATTTTATTTTTAGTAGATGCTGCACAAAGTGGTGGTTGCGAAGAAATAGACATGGCTAATATAAATGTAGATTTTCTATGTTTACCTGGTCATAAAGGGCTTTACGGACCTATGGGGACAGGTATTTTAATAACAAAAAAATCACATTTATTAAAACCACTTATGCATGGTGGCACTGGAAACAATTCGTTAAGTTATGACCAACCAGAATTTATGCCAGATAAATTTGAAAGTGGAACTCTAAATTTATGTGGTATAGCAGGGCTTAATGAGGGTGTTAAGTTTGTAAAAAAAGTAACCCAAAACGA
>CAYJFG010000036.1:3392-4285 GCA_964369305.1 uncultured Eubacteriales bacterium | reverse complement strand
ATAAGACGCAAAGAAATGGTTTTGATACAAAAATTATATAACAACTTGAAAAATAGTAATAACGTGATTTTATATACAGATTATCCGAGTATAGATTATTATGTGCCGATACTTTGCTTTAATGTAAAAGATACTGACAGCGAAAAGGTGTCTGCATATTTAAATAAAAATTACAATATAGCATCAAGAGCTGGTCTTCACTGTTCAGGGCTTGCACATAATGCTTTTGGAACAGAAAATATACGAGCAGTTAGAGCAAGTGTATCATATTTTAACAGCCCTAAAGATATAGAAAGTTTAAGTTACGCAATATCTAAATTTTCTATATAGTATTTATAATCTTTATTATAAAAAAACAACCCTACACTAAAAAGTATAAGGGTTGTTTTTTGATTATTTAATTTTAAAAGTTTTATCAGATGAAAGTAATTCTACAAAATCATCAATTTCCATTGGTTTGGCAAAGTAGAAACCTTGTGCTAAATCGCAATTATGTTCCCTTAAGAAATTAGCTTGTGCAGTTGTTTCTATGCCTTCCGCAACAACTTGCATATTCAATCCTTTTGCCATTCTTATAACATTTTCAATAATAACAACATTTTTATCAGTGTTTTTTCTAGTATCGAAAAAATCTTCAGAAAGCTTAACAACGTCAGCCTCAATATGTGCAAGCCTATTTAAAGAAGAAAGACCTGCTCCAAAGTCGTCGATAGCAATTTTAAAACCTGATGTTTTTAAGTTTCTAACTTTCTTTAAGAAAGAAACTTTTTTACTTGACATAGCACTCTCAGTGATTTCAAGTTCTATCATAGATGGTGAAATATTATATTTTTTTGTAATTTCTACTAATCTTTCTTTAATATTAGTAGATTCGATAGTTTTTGCAGAAAGGT
>CAYJFG010000036.1:2825-3382 GCA_964369305.1 uncultured Eubacteriales bacterium | reverse complement strand
CTCCTAGCTAATGCTTCAGCACCCACAACTTTAAATGTTTTAAAGTCTATTTTAGGTTGGAAATGTATCTTAAATTCTCTACTACTTAGTGCTTTTTCCATTTTATAAGTGATATCTAATTTTTTATTATATACCTCTTTCATTTTATCATCAAAAGTAACGAAAGTTGTAGTATTGCTATTTTTTCCTCTTTCACGTGCATAGTCTGCATATGCTACTAAAGTATTTAAATTTGTGCCACTAGTATTAACGTAAACCATACCAAAAGATAAACTCAGCTCATAGTCAATGCCAATTTCTTTTCGTACATTTGGTATGATGTAATTTGTGTATATTTCTTTTATGCTTTCGCCGTCAGTAGCTTTTCTGTAAACTAAAAATCTATCGCTTGACCTTCGTGAATACATAACGTCATAATTTTTGAAAGCATCTTTTAAAGATTTAGCAATTGCATTTATAACAGCATATCCTTTTTCTACGTTATAGTTATTGTTTATAACGCTAAACATATCAATATCAAAAGAGATTAACTCGTGTTTTTCAAATTTAATGTTATT
>CAYJFG010000036.1:0-2815 GCA_964369305.1 uncultured Eubacteriales bacterium | reverse complement strand
AATATGCATCAGACATTATTCCAGTTACAGGTTCATACATATAAGATTTAACTAACGATTTTTCTTTTGATCTTTTCAAAAGTATAATTACTAGTAAAAATACACTGCAAATAGCAAGAACAGCTAATAAAGTAGTAGGCCAAAAGTCGATTAAATATTCTACTAAACTTCTTTCAGGGAAATATGTAGTTGTATGTTTGGCTACAATTTCCTTATATTCACTTTCGCTTACTTTATCAAGCATTACATTAAATATATTTAAGTATTCGTGTGATAAATCTTTAGATAAAGCAAAACGCAAGCCTAAGTCGAAATCAGCCGCAAAAGTGTAATTATCAATGTCGGATAAAAAAGCATTTGCATAAGTTGTCCCACTATTTGTAAAAACGGCAATATCAATATTATTTTCTTTATATGCATTTAGTAATTCGTCGAATGTATCGTAAAATATTACTTCGGTATCATAATTGCTTTCAGAAAATAATCCAAAATCAGTATAAAGGTAACGTAATGTACCAATAGTTTTTGAAGATTTTAGTATATCTATTATAGTTGCCTCATTATTTGATAATTTTTCCTTATCAATAATTGAATATATTTGCATTTCGTAATATTGCTCACTAGGAATAAAGTTTTCCATTACTTTTTGAGTGTCGCCAATTGCAGATATTAAAACATCTACTTGAGGAATTTCGTCATTTGCACTATAAGGGACATAATCAACTTTAAAATCAAATTCGCTTGCAAGTGAGTTCATTATCTCTACTAAAGCACCGTTGGCATTTCCGTTACTATCGGTGTAAGTAAGAGGTCTGTGGTTTTCTATATAACCTACGCTTAAAGTCTTTTCTTGTAAAGTGCTAACCTCGTCACGTGTTAATCCTCTATGTAAAAGGTCGAAAGAATGATTATTATATTTGTCTTGTAATTCGTTGAAAAACGAGCCTTCCTCAACTACTAATTGTTGCATAACATTATCAAGTTCAGTAAGTATGCTTTCATTTTCTTTGTTGCTTACTACATAACTGAAACGTCTACCTAAATTAAGAACAGTGTAAAAATAGTTTTCGGTGTAGTCAGTTGAGTATGTTAAATAAAAGTCAGCGTCTAAGTCCATATAATCATGTATAGAAGCATTTTTATAAATTACCGAAACGTTATTCTCCTTTAAATACTCGTCTAGTAAATCGTTAGCCATATTTCCCTCGTATGTGGCAACAGTTTTGCCATCTAACTCTTTAGGATCGTTATAAAACAATTCTTCTTTAGAGGCAAGACTTATTGTAAGAGTTGTGTAAGGTGTTTGAGAAAAAGCAAACTTCTCTTTACGCTCATCTGTTAAATAATAAAAACCACTAATATCTATAGTACCATCTTTTAACGCCTCGAAAGGGTCACCGTCTATTTCTATAAACTCAAAACGCAAGTCACTCATAGACTCTATTTTTTTGAAAATTTCATAGCCTAAGCCCTCGTCGCCAAAGTCGTCTATATCTGTAATAAAATTGTCGCTAGGAATATAACCAACCTTAATAACTTCTCCAGTTTCTAAAGCAAGAGATGAAGTACTAAACACAGAAATAAAAATGATGATGAAAGATAAAACTAAAATTAAACCCTTTTTACCCACAAAAACAACTCCTTAATTTATAAAAAATAAAATACACTATGTGTATTATAATTTCAGAATTTTACATTAACTTGATAATAACAAATTTAATTAAATTTGTCAATTGAATAAAGATTTAAATAAAGTTTTTTTGATATAAAAATCATATAAAGTGGTAAAAACTTGTATAAAAGAGTTTACAAAAATTTTTCGTTGAAATTTGTGATTTTGTAAAATAAAAACTAGACTTTTACCATACACTATGTTAGAATATAGACAAGTATGTATGTAAAAATTTATACATAGCATATATTTTATTTTTACTGTAGGGAGGAAAACAAAATGCTTAAAAAAATCAGTAATATTCCCTTTAGAGGTACTGCTAAGCAAGAAGAACAACTAAACGAGATTATCGCTAAATTAAAAGATGAATCTGGTGCAGTTATGCTTGTTTTGCAAGAAGCTCAGGAAATATACGGATATTTACCAATTGAAGTACAAATTATGATAGCTAATGGTTTAGATGTTTCACTAGAGGAAGTTTATGGTGTGTCAACATTCTATTCAATGTTTGCTTTATCACCAAAAGGTGAGTACAACATTTCAGTCTGTCTAGGAACAGCTTGTTATGTTAAAGGTGCTGGAGAGTTAGTTGATAAAATTTCTCAGAGATTAGGTATAGCTGCTGAAGAATGTACTAAAGATGGTAAATTCTCACTTACTGCTTGCCGTTGCATCGGTGCTTGTGGTCTAGCTCCAGTTTTAACTATCAATGATGAAGTTTACGGAAGACTAGAAGCTAAAGATATGGATAAAATCTTAGATAAATATATGAACTGATATTATGCGAGAACTTTCTTTAAATGTAATGGACATTGCACAAAACTCTATTGTTGCAAATGCCACACGCATAAAAATCGAGATTTTAGAGAGTACCAAAACTAACACACTTACTATTATTATTGAGGACAACGGAAAAGGTATGAGCGAAGAGCAAGTTAAAAATGTACAAGATCCGTTTTTTACAACAAGAACTACTCGTAAAGTAGGTTTAGGTGTTCCATTTTTTAAAATGGAAGCTGAGCAAACAGGAGGAACGTTTAGTATAAATTCAACACAAAATGTAGGAACAAATGTTAAGGCTACTTTTAAAACAGATTGTATTGATATGACACCACTAGGTGACATCAACGAAACTGTAAGTAT
>CAYJFG010000035.1:0-19327 GCA_964369305.1 uncultured Eubacteriales bacterium | reverse complement strand
TTTTTTTTGTATAAATCGAAGAATGAAGAAATAAAAAATCTACAAGTGTTTACATCTTCATTCTTCACTATTCGCTTTTTATTGAAAATTATAATCTTAAATTACCTTACAACAATATTTACAAGCTTTCCTTTAACGTAAAGCTCTTTAACTATTGTTTTTCCATCTATTAATTCCTTAACTTTTTCATCGTTTTTAGCTAAGTTCAACGCATCTTCTTGAGAAATGTCAACAGCTACAGTCAGTCTTGATTTGATTTTGCCGTTTACTTGAACAACAATTTCAACTGTATTTTCAACACACTTATTTTCATCATATAAAGGCCATTTTTCCTGTGCAACAATTATATTACCTAAGTTTTGTGCCTCGTACACTTCTTCTGTTACGTGAGGTGCAAAAGGATTTAAAAGGATTGTAAAAATTCTTAATTCTTCTTTTGTAATACTTCCTTTGCTTGTAACATCGTTTATAAGAGCCATTAGTGATGCAATAGCGGTGTTGAATTTAATATTTTCAATATCTAAAGTTACTTTTTTAATAGTTTTGTGGAAAGCACTTTCAAGTTCTTTTGAAATTTCATTTCCCTCAACTACTATTGATTGTAAGTTGTAATATCTTTCTAAAAATCTTCTGCAACCTTTAATACTTGCAGGGTTCCATGGAGCAGCTTTTTCAAAGTCACCAATAAACATTTCATAAAGACGCATTGTGTCAGCACCAAATTCGTTTACAATCTCATCTGGATTAACTACGTTACCTCTTGATTTGCTCATTTTTTCGCCATTTTCACCTAAAATCATACCGTGGCTTGTACGTTTTGCGTATGGTTCTTTTGTTGAAACTACGCCAATATCGTAAAGGAATTTATGCCAAAAACGGCTATATAATAAGTGTAATGTTGTATGTTCCATACCGCCGTTGTACCAGTCAACTTGACTCCAATACTCCATAGCTTCTTTACCTACAAGACTATCTGTATTAGTTGGGTCCATATAGCGTAAGAAATACCATGAAGAACCAGCCCATTGAGGCATTGTGTCAGTTTCAGCTTTTGCAGGACCGTTACATTTAGGGCAAGTGGTATTTACAAAGCTTTCGATATTTGCAAGTGGTGACTCGCCATTCTCTGTAGGCTCGTATTTTTCTACCATTGGTAATTTTAGAGGTAGGCTACTTTCTGGAAGTGCCACATATCCGCATTTATCGCAGTGTACTATTGGAATTGGTTCTCCCCAATATCTTTGACGAGAGAATACCCAATCTCTTAATTTAAAGTTTATTTTTTCTTTACCGATATTTTTTTCCGCAAGCCACTCAATCATTTTAGCCTTAGCTTCTTTTACGTGTAGTCCGTTTATAAAATCAGAATTAACGGCAACCGCATTTTGAGTATCTGTGTACGCTTCTTTTAAAACGTCGCCACCTTGAAGAACTTCAATAATAGGTAAATCGAATTTTTTAGCAAACTCCCAATCTCGTGTATCATGAGCAGGTACTGCCATAATTGCACCAGTACCGTATGAAACTAGTACATAATCTGAAATAAATATTGGAATTTCTTCGTTATTTACAGGGTTTATAGCTTTTACACCGTCAAGCTTTACACCAGTTTTATCTTTTGCAACTTCTACTCTTTCAAAATCTGACTTTTTAGACGCCATTTCTTGATAAGCTCTTACTTCATCTATGTTTTTTAAATTATCTTTCCATGTTTCTATAAATGGGTGTTCTGGAGATATTACCATATATGTTGCACCAAATAAAGTATCTGGGCGAGTTGTATATACAGTTAAAGTGTTGTCCAAAGTTGTTTTAAAATCAACTTCAGCACCGTTTGAACGTCCTATCCAGTTTTTTTGTTGAGCTTTTACTCTGTCTGGATAGTCTACTAAGTCTAAATCGTCTATTAGCCTGTTTGCATACTCAGTGATTTTTAACATCCATTGAGATTTAACTTTTCTAACAACTTCACTACCGCAACGCTCGCAACCGCCGTCTACAACTTCTTCATTTGCTAAAACGCACTTACAAGATGTACACCAGTTTACTGCCATTTCTTTTTTATAAGCAAGCCCTTTTTTGAACATTTGTAAGAAAATCCATTGTGTCCACTTAAAATACTCAGGGTTTGTTGTGTCAATCTCACGGCTCCAGTCAAAAGAAATACCTAGAGATTTAATTTGTTTTTTAAAGTTTGCAATGTTTTGTTTTGTAATTATTTCAGGGTGAACGTTGTTTTTAATAGCAAAGTTCTCAGTAGGTAAGCCGAATGCGTCCCAACCTATTGGATAAAGAACGTTTAAGCCTTGTAAACGTTTTTTTCTTGAAACTATATCAAGAGCTGTATATGGACGTGGGTGTCCTACGTGTAAACCTTGTCCAGATGGATATGGAAATTCTATAAGTGCATAGAATTTTTCTTTTTCGCTATTTGTTAAAGCGTTAAATGAGCCTTTTTCGTCCCATATTTTTTGCCATTTTGGTTCTATTGATTTGTGGTCGTACTTCAAAACTATTTCCTCCAATTTATGTTAAAATATCTGATATATCTATATTTTCTCCGTCTTGCCATAATTTATCTAAATCATAAAAAGTACGTGCTTCATCTGAAAAAACGTGTACTACAACGTCGATATAATCCATTAAAACCCATGAGTTACCACGGTAACCCTCTATGTGGCTAACTGATATACCGTCCTCACCTAGTTTTTCCTCAACTTCTTCATATAAAGCTCTAACTTTTGTATTACTGCTACCAGTTGCAAGAACTAAATAATCAGATAAAATAGATACATTTTCAACTTTTATAAGCTTTATATCTTCACCTTTTTTACTATCTAATGCTTTTATCGCTAGTTTTGCTATTTCTAATGATGTCATAACTTTCAACTCCCTTTTGTCAAAATCAATTCGTTGTATAACTGTACTGTGTTTGTGTCAACTGTATATTCACGGCTTACTAAATCTTTTAAAGAATATGAAACGCAGTATAAAAGTGTTTCATCTAGTGACTTTTTAGAAAGCTTTCTCATTTCTTCTACTCCGTCAAAATCTCTTTCATCACTTATAAAGTCTGCGATATAGATAATTTTATCAAGCAAAGTCATACCTTGTCTACCAGTTGTATGGTACCTTATAGCGTCGAAAATTTCTTTATCGTTTATCCTAAGCACTTCTTTTACATAAGCAGCACCTGAAATTGAGTGCCATAATTTTGAAGTGCTTTTTTCAAGGTCACTTAATATTATACCGCAATTTTCAATCATTTTCAACTGCTCTTTTGTGTCTATTTCTTTTGTAATGTCGTGAAGTAGTCCGCTGAGCATTGCTTTTTTTACATCTGCATTATACATTTGTGCAAGCTCAATAGCCTTTTTTGATACATTTAGGCTGTGTATATACCTTTTTTGTGACATTTGACTTTTTACAATTTCCCTTAAAGATTTAATATCCATTTAAAAATCACTCCATATATAAATTATTATCATTAATATATTTGCAAATTTCTTTACCAGTAAGCCTTGTTATATCTTTGCCATTTTTCAAATTATCTCTAATTTTTGTTGATGATATACTTTTAACGCCGTCTTTAATAATTTTGCATTTTGCACCCATATTTTGAAGAATTTCTTTATGTTCATTTAGCTTTTCAAAGTCCATGTCTTCACGTGGGATTGCACAAATTGTAGCTAGATTAAAAATTTCATGCGGATTTTTCCAACTCTGTAAAGTTAAAAACATATCAGCACCCATTACTAAATACATCTCACTACTTTTATTTTCATCGCTTAAAGTTTTTAATGTATCTATAGTGTAACTTGCACCTGTTCTTTTAATTTCGATATCGCTTACTACTACATTTTCCATATTTTTAAATGCAATTTCGCACATATTAAGTCTATGTGTTGCACTTATCATATATTTTGATGTTTTGTGAGGCGGAATGTTTGTAGGCACAATATACATTTTATCAATATTAAATTGCTCAATTATTTGTCTTGCAGCCATAATATGTCCTATATGAACAGGGTTAAAACTGCCACCAAACATTGCTATTTTACTCATGATTGTTTTTTTACTTTTGGTAAAACTATTTGAGGATCTTTTTCATTTTTTCTATATAATACAAATTTTGAGCCTATTACGTGTACTACAATAGAGTTCGTTTCTTCTGCTATTTCGCAAGCTATTTCTTTTGGAGTTTTTGCACAAGTTTCTAAAACTTTGCCTTTTATAAGTTCCCTTTTTGTTAAAACTTCGTCAGCACTTTTTATTACATCGTCACTTATTCCAAATTTACCTACCATTAAAACTGTGTCAAGTCCGTTTGAAAGTGAGCGTAAATATGCTCTTTGTTTGCTTGTTATCATTTGTTTTCCTCCATTTTAAAATGTGCTTTTAACTTTATTTCTAATTTTTCGAGTGCTTTTCCACGGTGGCTAATTTTGTCTTTTTCATCTGCTGAAATCTCGGCATAACTTTTACCATCTACTAAAAAGATAGGGTCGTAACCGAAACCGCCCTCGCCACTTGGAGTATACGCAATTTCTCCTACGCACTCTCCGTATACTTCAATAATAGTATCTTCATCTATTATACAGCAAATTGCACTTGCAAAGCTTGCTTTTCTATCTTCTTTTTTAACGTCTTTTAACTCGTCTAAGATTTTTAAGTATCTGTCTTTATCTGTTAAACCCTCACCGCCATATCTTGCTGAATATACGCCAGGGTCACCGTTTAAAGCGTCCACAAGAAGTCCTGAGTCGTCTGCAATGCTAGGCATTTTAGTGTCTAAAAAAGCTTGCATTGCTTTTAGTTTTGCGTTTTCTCTAAAAGTTGTGCCTGTTTCATCTACCTCGCAAAGTGTTATACCTTCATCATTTGCAGTAACAGCATTTATATTTAACTTATTAAGTATTCTATTTACTTCTTTTACTTTTTTAGGGTTGTTTGAGGCAATTATAAATTTTTTCATTCTTCGTCCTCTTTTTTCTCTTCCTCAACTTCAATACCTGTTGTAAATTCAACATCGTTTTTTCTATCAAATAATGCTTTTGCAAATTCCTCAGAGTTGAATGGTTGTAAATCGTCGATTTTTTCTCCAACGCCTATATATTTAATTGGAACTTCTAAATCTTCTTTAATTCCTATAACTACGCCACCTTTTGCAGTGCCGTCAAGTTTTGTAAGTACTATACCTGTAATACCTGCTGAATTTTTAAATTCTTTTGCTTGATTTACGGCGTTTTGACCAGTTGTAGCATCAAGCACTAGTAAAATTTCTTTATCAGCGTTTGGTAATTCTCTGTCTATAATTCTTGAAATTTTTGCAAGTTCGTCCATTAAATGTTTTTTGTTGTGAAGTCTACCAGCGGTATCGCAGATAATAACATCAGCGTTTCTTGCTTTTGCAGCTGAAATTGCATCAAAAACAACAGCGGCAGGGTCGCTACCCTCTTTTTGTTTTACGATGTCGCAACCGCTTCTATCTGCCCATATTTCTAATTGGTCGATAGCGGCCGCTCTAAAAGTATCGGCTGCGGCTAAAATTACTTTTTTACCGTCTTGTCTTAAATTATTTGCAAGTTTACCAATTGTTGTAGTTTTTCCTACACCATTAACACCTATTACAAGTATTATAGATGGTTTAGTGTTAATGTTTAATTTTTCGCCACCTTGTAGCATATCGGCTACAGTTTCGGCAAGTAATCTGTTAATTTCCTCAGGGTCTTTTATACTTTCTTTCTTAACTCTTTTTTTAAGCTCTGCAACTATTGCACTAGATGTATTTACACCAACATCGCCCATAATTAGCAGTTCTTCTAGTTCCTCGAATAATTCATCATCTATTTTTTTAAATGATTTAAGCATTGTGTCAATTTGTCCAACAACGCTTTCACGAGTTTTCTTTAAACCCTCTTTGATTTTACTAAAAAATCCCATAATATCAGTCCTTTTATTTAAATTTGCATATTAAGCTCTTTTGCTACTTGTGATGCTTTAAGTTCAAGTAACTTTGAGATACCTCTATCTTGCATTGTTACACCATATAAAACGTCGGCTTCTTCCATAGTTCCACGCCTGTGAGTTATTAAGATGAATTGTGTCTTATCGTTAATATACCTTAAATATGATGCAAACCTGCTTACATTTACCTCATCAAGTGCTGCCTCAATTTCGTCCATAACACAAAACGGAGCAGGTCGCACTTTCATTATAGCAAAATATAAAGCAATTGCAACTAATGCTTTTTCGCCACCTGAAAGCGACTGTAAATGCACTACAATTTTTCCTGGTGGGTGTACTACAATATCTATACCACTTTGGAGCATATCGCTAGGATCTGTAAGTTCAAGATACGCTTTACCACCGCCGAACATCTGCACAAATGTTTCTTTGAAGTTTTTATTTATCTCGTTAAATCTTTCATGGAAAATGTCTTTCATCTGTGTAGTTAAGTCGTTTATAAGCCTTAAAATCTCATTTTTTGATTTTACAACGTCTGCAATTTGTTTTGTCATAAAGCTAAAACGCTCAGACACTTCTTTATACTCTTCAATTGCTCCAACATTTACACTACCTAAATTTTTAATTTTGTTTTTAAGTTCATTAAGTCGCCTTTTGCCCTCAGTTAAATTTTTAATAGGTTTTGCAACTTCGTCGGCTTCACGTCTTGTAAGCTCGTATTCTTCCCATAGTTTTGTAATTATTTCGTCGTACTGCTTTTGAAGATTTATTTTTCTTTCTTCAAGTTTTGCAAGTTCTCGGCTTATAATTTCTTTTTGGCTTGTTTTTTCTTTTTCAAGCTTTCTAAGTTCTACATTTCTTTTTTCAAAGCTTTCATGCTCGTTTTTAAACTGTTCTAGTTTTTTACTACAAAACTCTATATTTTGATTGGCTTTTAAAATAAAGTCTTTAAGCTCGTTTGTTTCTTTTTCAATTTCGCTATTTTTATTTGTATAAGTTTCTATTTCAGCTAAGAAAAAATCTTTACGGATTTTTTGTTGCTGTTCAAAACTATTAGCACTTGTAATTTCATTGCTTAAAATTTCGCTGTCTTTTTCGTTTGTAACTATTTCAAATTTAATATTTTGTATATTGTTTGATATATTTTCTTTTTTATCCGAAAGCGAATTTTTAACAGTTGCAAGGCTATTTACTTCTTTTTCTTTAACTGAAATTTCGTCTTGTAAGTTTTGAGTTTTTTCTTTAGCATTTGCACTTATAGTGTCATGTGCAAGTTGCTTTTGAGTGTAATTTTCTTTTTCTTTACTTTCAACTTCAAGCGATTTATTAATATTTTCAAGATTGTTTATCAATGATTTTAGCTCAGCTTTTTTCATAATTTCATTTTCTGAAATTTCATTTTTACTGATGTTTAACTTTTTAATTTCATCTTGATTTATATTAATTTCTTTGCTTAAATTTTCAAATTCACTTAATACGCTTTTTGCCTTTTGTGATATTTCAATTGCTAACTTTTCGTTTTTTTCAATTTCACTAACACGGCTTAAAAGACCAGATTTTTTAGCAAGTGAGCCACCAGTTAAAGAACCGCCAGCATTTACAACTTGACCATCAAGCGTTACAATTCTATATTTATAATTAAAACGTTTTGCAATTGCAGTGGCATAATTTAAGTCTTTAGCTACGACTATTCTACCTAAAGATGAATACAAAATACCTTTGTATTTTTCGTCACTTTTACAAAGAGTACTTGCAACACCAATAACACCCTCAACGTTTTTAAATTCGTTTTCGTTTAGCTGTGTGCCTTTAATTGTAGTAAGCGGTAGAAAAGTTGCACGTCCTCCGTCTTGTCTTTTTAAAAATTCAATAGCTTTTTTTGCTGATTGTTCATCATCAACAACAATATTTTGCATTGAAGCACCAAGGGCAATTTCAATAGCTACTGTATATTCAGACGGCACTTTAATAACACGAGAAAGTGGACCATGAATACCTTGTAGCGTTCCATTTTTTGAATGTTTCATTACAGTTTTAACGCTGAAATTAAAACCCTCTAAGTTATTTTCTAAATCTTCAAGTATTTTCTTTCTTCTCATTCTTTCAGAAGCGTCAAGACTTAATTTGTCACCTTGTGATTTAAGTATGTTTGCTTTTTTGATGTCTTCTTCAGTCTTACTTATAAGATTATTTAGCGTTTCATTAACTTTACTTAAATTACTTGAAATTAAATTTATATCATTTTCAAGTATTACTTTATTATCGTTAAATTTTTTGATTAACGCAGTTTTTTCATCAATAGAGATGCTAAGAGTAGCAACTCTATTTTGAGCCTCTAACGCTGATGAACTACTTGTAAGTTGTGATACTTTAAGTTCGTTTATTTCTTCTTTTAACTTTTCGATTTCAATATTTTTTATGTTAATTAGCGTATTATGTTCTTTTAATTCTGTTTCGATTTTTTCTAAATTAACATTATATTCTTTTTGTTTTTCAAAAAGTCTTTGCAAATTATCAAGAACATTTTGCAGTTTTTCTTTTTTTAGTTTAGTTTCTTTATCTAAATTACTTTTATTAGAAGATAATGCATCAATCTCGCCTTTTATTCTCTTAATATTTTCGCTATTATGTAAAATATTATTTTCATTTACAGATATAGTAGCTTTTTTTTCTGATATTTCGTCTTCATGTTTTGAAATTTCGTTTCTAGTATCGTCTATTCTGTTTAAGTAAAACTCTTCAATTTGATTATTTATATTTTCTAAATCTTCTATCAAATCGTTATTTTGACTTGTTGCTACTGATAATTTCTCTTCATTATCATTTAATACTGTAGACGATTTTTCCAAAGTGTCAAGCCAAATACCTATCTCAAGTTCTTTTTTTTCGCTACTATATTCTAAAAATGCTTGTGCTTTTTTAGATTGAATTTCTAAAGGTCCTACTCGTTGTTCAAGTTCAGATACAACATCTTTAAGCCTTACAAGGTTTTCTTCAGTTCCTTTTAATTTTCTTTCAGCTTCAATTTTTCTATACCTGTAACGTGATATTCCAGCAGCCTCTTCAAAAATCTCACGCCTTTCGTCACTTTTAGCAGCAACTATACTATCAATTTTACCTTGCCCAATCATAGAATATCCATCTCTGCCAAGTCCTGTATCCATAAATAATTCGTGGATATCTTTAAGCCTTACCATGGCTTTATTTATCATATATTCGCTGTCGCCACTTCTGTAATAACGCCTTGTAACAGCTACGTCGTCATGGTCAAATGGTAAAATTCTGTCTTTATTTTCTATTGTAAGTGTAACTTGTGCGTATCCCACTTTTTTTCGTTTATCTGTACCGTTGAATACGACATCTTCCATTTTTGAACACCTAAGAGATTTTGGAGATTGCTCGCCGAGTACCCAACGTATAGCATCACTTATATTACTTTTTCCAGAACCATTAGGGCCTACAATTGAAGTAATTCCTTTATCGAATGTGAGTTTTGTTTTGTCTGGAAATGTCTTAAATCCTTGTACTTCGAGTGATTTTAAAAGCACTTTTACACCTCATTTCTTTTAAATATCTACGGACGACAAATAACCGCCCATACGTTGATTGATAATTTATAATTGAGAATGGATAATTGAGAATGAATGTGAAAATCCTTACGGATTTTTTGTTTATAAAGGGCGTTTGGGTATCTAGTCAGCAGTATTATTTGAGCCAACTAATCACTGTCCACTAACAACTACAATATCTTCTTTTATATTATCATCTTTAATTATATTTATTTTATAACCTAATTTTTCAAGGTAAATTATATTATTTTTTTTCTGTCCGTTAAGCTTTGATAGACATCTACTATTAACCGTTATATTTATATCATTTTTTAAGTTTTTTTCTTTTATTTGTTTTAAGATATCGTCAAGCATTATTTTTGAGATGCAAAGTTCTTTAAAAGCTTGATGATATGCACCATTTACTTTTCCACTTTGCATACTTTCGCTTGAGTGAAGACCAAGCCTTATTACATTTATATTATTATCCCAAAACATCTTTAAAAGTGTAGCACATAAATTTACAGTGCTTTCAAGTTCAGTAGGATTATACTCACCGCTTAAATAAAGTTTTTCAAGCTTTGTATTTTCCATTATAATTGTAGGATAAATCCTTACAGTTTTAGGCTTTAAAGCTATTATTTTTTTAGCTGTTAGAATGTCTTGTTCGTCATCACTTTTATATAGTCCAGTCATCATTTGTAGTCCTAACTCAAAACCATGCTTTTTGATTAAGTTGCTTGCATTTTCAACATCTTTAGAAGTATGTCCTCTATCGTTTGCAATTAAAACTTCGTCAATCATGCTTTGAGCTCCAAGCTCAATAGAAGTTACTTGATACTGTTTTAAAAGATTTAAAATAGTATCGTCTATATAATCAGGCCTTGTTGAAATTCTAATACCATGAAAATTATATTTCTTAACATATTTATATGCGACACTTAAAAGATGTGTCATATACGATATGTCAATACCTGTAAAACTTCCACCAAAAAACGCAATTTGAGTATTTTGAGTGTTGCCTTTAAGGGAATTAACGGCTATTTCAACGGCATTTTTAATGTCTTTTTCGCAAGGTTGAGTGCTAAAACCTGTAATTGATTTTTGATTACAAAAGCTACAAAAATGTTTACAACCATTATCAGGTACAAATATAGCTATATTTGAATGTTTCAAATCCCCATCAACTCCAACGCTTGCCTAGCGGCTTGTTGTTCAGCTTCTTTTTTGCTTTTTCCGCCACCTTTACCTATTACATTACTGTTTAAATGAACCTCAACAACAAAATGTTTGCTATGGTCAGGTCCACTTTGTCCAACTAAAACGTATTCAATACGCTCTTCAGGATTTTTCTGTACAATTTCTTGTAGACTAGTTTTATAATCTTTAAATTTAACAGGTTTTGGACTTTCAATATCTTTAATTATAAATTTAAGTATAAACTTTCTAACCTCTTCCATTCCACCATCTAAATAAATAGATGCAATAACTGCCTCAAAAGCGTCAGCTAAAATTGACGGTCTTTTGTCACCGCCTGTATGTCTTTCTCCACGGCTTAGATAAAGGTAAGAACCTAAATTTATTTTTTTTGCATATTCAGATAAAGAACGCTCACAAACGAGTGAGGCTCTTAATTTAGTTAAATCACCCTCAGGTAAATTAGGGCAATTGTTAAATATATAATCTGATACTACTATACTTAAAACTGCATCTCCTAAAAACTCTAATCGTTCGTTAGATTTTCTATTTTTTTTCGACTCATTTGCATATGATGAATGAGTAATAGCAGTATTCAAAATATTAATATCTTTAAAATAATAACCTATTTTACTTTGAAAATTTTCCAAGGTCACTACTCCTTTGCATTTTAATCTTTGTCGTTTTTCATCAATTGTATATTTTGTAAAATTTCATTTGTTACATTGCTTTCTATATAACCTTTTGTAAGTCTTATAGCATTTTTAATAGTTTTTGCTTTTGAACTACCATGAGCTTTAAAAACTGGTTTTGATATTCCCATAATAGGGGAGCCACCATACTCGTTGTAGTCAAACTCTTTTTTCATTGCACGTAAATCGTTCATAACTAAAGCGGCAGCGATTTTAGTTTTTGCATTTTTTGAAAAAACCTCTTTCATTTTATCAAATAAAGCAAGAGATGTACCCTCATATGTTTTTAAAATGATATTGCCAGAAAATCCGTCAGCTACTAAAACATCACAACCACCATACGATAAGTCCCTACCCTCAACGTTACCTATGAAATTTATATTACTTTCTTTGAGTAACTCATACGCTTCTGTATGAAGTTTAGTTCCTTTGTGTTCTTCAGTTCCAACGTTTAGAAGTCCTACACGTGGGTTTTTAATGTTCATAACTTTCTCCATATAAATTGAACCCATAAGCCCAAATTGTAAAAGCATATCTGGTCTACATTCAACATTTGCACCACAATCTATAAGCATTGTGCAACCTTTAAGCGTTGGCATTACAGGAGCAAAAGCAGCTCTCTTTATACCTTTAATTCTTTTAACTATCATAGATGAGCCAACGACTAATGCACCGCTATTACCAGCAGATACAAAAGCATCACCTTGTCCTTTTGAGAGTAAGTCAAAACCTACACCCATTGAAGAATTTTTCTTTGCTCTTAAAACGCTTGTTGATTCATCTTCCATAGTGATAATTTCGTCTGCATTTGCTATTTCTATTCTATTTAGAGAAATATTTTCTTTTTGAGCCACTTCTTTAATTATACTTTCCTTACCAGTAAGTATAATATCAACATCAAGCTCACTTACCGCCATACTTGCACCTTTTATTATTTCTAAAGGAGCATGGTCGCCACCAAAGGCATCTACAATTATTTTCATTATAAGTTATTCTCCTTTATAAATTCGTCAAGCTTTTTAAAAGAACGCTCGCTGTATTTTTCAGCTTTTAACTTTTTATCTCTAATATGTTCATCTAGTGATGGAAGTATACCTACATTTGCACCCATTGGCTGAAAGTTCTTAACGCTTTCATCACTTATGTAATTACTTAAAGCACCGCACATACACATAGTAGGGAAGAGTAAAACCTCTTTATTTTCAAGAACTCTACAAACATTTATACCAGCTATTAAACCAGACGCACCAGACTCCATATATCCCTCAACGCCTGTAATTTGCCCTGCAAAAAATAAGTTTTTGTTGTTTTTAAATTGAAAACCGCCATTTAATAATGTAGGTGAATTGATGTAAGTATTTTTATGCATAACTCCATAACGCATAAATTCAGCGTTTTTTAAAGCTGGAATTAAACCGAAAATTCTTTTTTGTTCTGGAAATTTTAAGTTTGTTTGAAACCCTACTAAGTTATATAAATCTCCGCTTGCAGTTTCTTTTCTAAGTTGTAATACTGCCCATGGACGATGTCCTGTTTTTGGGTCACGCAAACCTACTGGTTTCATAGGTCCAAAGCGGATAGTATCTTTACCACGTTGTGCCATAACTTCAATTGGCATACAACCCTCATATACTTTAGGATTTTGCACATCAACATCATGTAGTTTTGTACGCTCGCCATTTACAAGTTGTTCCCAGAAAATCTCGTATTCTTCTTTATTCATAGGGCAATTGATGTAGTCGTCGCCGTCGCCTTTACCATAGCGACTTGCAAAAAATGCACTGTCAAAGTCTACACTCTCGCCTGTAATAATAGGTGCGGCTGCATCAAAAAAGCTTAAATTTCCACCGCATATATCTTTAATATAATTTGCAAACAACTCACTTGTAAGCGGTCCTGATGCAATTACTGTAATAGCGTTTTCATCTATTTTAGTAACTTCTTCATTTATTATATTTATATTTTCATTATTTTTAATTTCATCTGTAACCATTTTTGAGAATAATTCTCTATCAACAGCTAAAGCACCACCGGCTGGCACAGTTGTTTTGTCGGCACATTTTAAAAGAAGAGAATTAAGCAAACGCATCTCTTGTTTTAACATACCGGCAGCACTTGCAAATCTTGCAGCTTTTAGAGAGTTTGAGCAAACAAGCTCCGCAAAATTATCGTTTTGATGAGCAAGCGACCTTTTTTGAGGTTTCATCTCATACAAATTTACTTTTATTCCACGGCTTGCAATTTGATATGCACATTCACACCCAGCAAGCCCAGCACCTATAACATTTACCACCATAAAAAATTATTCCTCGTTAGTTACTTTTTTTGAAAATCCGCAACCCTCTTTATTACAGAAGATTGTAGGAGTTTTCCCTTTTTTCTTAAAGAGAATTTCTCCGCATTGAGGGCATTTCTCGTTTATAGGTTCGCTCCATGAGGCAAATCTACAATCAGGGAATTTACTACAACCGTAAAAATCTCTACCTTTTTTAGTTTTTCTAGCAATAACTTGCCCATCACATTTAGGGCAGTCGACGCCAATTTCTTGTACAAACTTTTTAATATTTGTACATTCAGGATAGCCTGGACACGCAATAAATTTGCCAAAACGCCCAAATTTTACTACCATGTTTCTGCCACAAACTTCGCAAATGATGGCTGTTTTATCTTCTTCAAGCTCTATTTTTACGCCGTCCATTTCTTCTTTAGCTTTTTTAAGTGTTGTTTCAAAATCGCCATAGAAGTCGCCCAATAGCTCTGCCCATGCTTGTTGACCTTTTTCTATTTTGTCAAGGTCTTGCTCCATTTGTGCTGTAAATTTAACGTTTACAATTTTAGGGAAACGCTCTTTCATAAGCTTAGTTATTACTTGCCCTAGTTCAGTTGGGAATAATGTTTTAGCTTCCCTTTTCACATACATTCTACTTGTAAGAGTTGAAATAGTAGCAGCATACGTTGACGGTCTACCTATTCCGTTTTCTTCTAATGCTTTTATCAAAGATGCTTCTGTATAACGTGCAGGCGGTTGAGTGAAATGTTGGTTTGCAAGTAGTTCTTTTAATTTGAGTGGCATATCTTTTTCAAGTGGCGGTAACTCTTTTTGTTTTTCTTCGTCAGAGTCTAGCCCCTCAACGTATAAAATCGTAAAGCCGTCAAATCCTACAACATAACCAGACGCTTTAAAGATGTAACCATTACCCTCTATTTCAACTTTAGTAGTTTTTTGTATACAATCAGCCATTTGACACGCTGTAAAACGCTCCCAAATGAGCTTGTAAAGTTTATATTGGTCAAGTGATAGACTTGATTTTACTTTGTCAGGGTGAAGTGATGGCATAGTAGGTCTTATAGCTTCGTGACCGTCTTGAGAGTTTGAACGTGACTTAAATACTCGTGGTTTTGAAACTAAATATTTTTCTCCATAAGTGCTTACTATATAATTTGAAATTTCATCTATTGCATCTTGAGAAATACGAAGAGAGTCAGTTCTCATATAAGTTATTAAACCAGTAGCACCTAAAGACGGTATCTCAACACCTTCGTAAAGTTCTTGAGCAACTTTCATAGTTCTTTTTGATTGAAAGCCGAGTTTTCTTGATGCTTCTTGTTGCAAAGTTGATGTTATAAATGGGGGAGATGGCCTTTTTCTTCTAGTGCCGTGTTTTAAATCGCTTATTGTGTATTCGGCGTTTTCAAGGTCTTTTAGAATACCGTCTGCTTGCTCTTGATTAGTAACTTTAATTTTACCATCTTTATTACCGTAAAGAGCGGCTGCAAAAGCTTTTCTGCTACCTTTTGGTATAAATTTAGCATCGATTGTAAAATATTCTTCTGAAACAAACGCATTAATCTCGTCTTCTCTATCTACAATAATTCTAAGTGCTACAGACTGAACACGACCGCCTGAAAGACCACGTCTAATTTTTTGAGATAGGAAAGGGCTTAATTTGTAGCCAACTAGCCTATCTAAAATTCTTCTTGCTTGTTGAGCGTCTACTAAATCTATATCAATTGAGCGTAAATTACTCATACCGTTTTGTACGCCTGTTTTTGTTATCTCGTTAAATTCTACTCTGTTTTTGCTATCAAGTTCTAAACCTAAAATATAAGCTAAATGCCAAGAAATAGCCTCGCCCTCACGGTCAGGGTCAGTTGCAAGGTAAACGTGGTCGCACTTATTAGCAGCTTTTTTTAAGTCTTCAACAAACTTTTCTTTACCTTTTATTATATCGTATTTAGGTTCAAAATTTTTCTTAACATTTACACTTAGCCTTTTTTCTGGTAAATCTCTAACATGGCCCATAGATGCTATTACTTCAAAATCTTTTCCTAAATATTTTTTTATTGTTTTAGCTTTCGCTGGTGATTCGACTATTACTAAATTACGCATAAATCGACGTCCCTTCTTATCATTTTGAAAATCTTCTACCGCTATGTAGTTTAATAAGCCCATAAAGCTCTAAGTTAGTAAGAGTAGTTAAAACTTTAGTTATCGTAAAATCAGTTTTACTCATAATCTCTTCTGCATACATAGGTGTAGTAGTTAATATATCATATACTTTTTTCTCGTCATCTGTAATATATGACGGTATTTCTACTTTTTTGGTTTCTATATTATTAATCTCTATATATTCTTTTTTAGGTTCTATATTATTAATCTCTTTATCTTCTTTTTTAGTATTGCTGTTTTTTTGTGTATCTTTAATTACAATATTTTCATATTGGTTTGTGTCAATATATAATGAATAAGTATGCTCGTATTCTTCGAGTATATCAAAAACACTTGTAGTAATTTTAGCACCTTGTTTTATAAGGTTGTTTGTACCCTCTTTGTTTTTATCGTCAATATCACCGGGAACGGCAAAAACATCTCTGTTTTGTTCAAGAGCAAGTCTTGCTGTAATAAGCGAACCACTTTTTGTTCCAGCTTCTACAACGACTACACCTTTTGACAATCCCGATATTATTCTATTTCTCATAGGGAAGTTACTACTATACGGTGGCATATTTGGTGGATATTCAGATATTATTGCACCATTTTTACTTATATCATTACGCATTTTTTCGTTTTCTTTTAGATAGTTATAATTAAGCCCACAACCTAAAACACAAATATTTGTGCCACTTTCGTGTAATGCTCCAAGATGTGCAAAACTGTCAATTCCAACAGCACCGCCACTTACAATTATTACACCACTTTTTGCAAGGTTTTTACCTAAATTAAATGATATATCCATACTTTTACTGCTTGCTTTTCTTGCACCAACAATACCTATTGATAAGTTATTATCAACGTTTGGCAAGTCACCTTTTACATATAAAAGTGCAGGTGGGTTGAAAATTTCTTTTAAACATTTAGGGTACTTATCATTATGATACGTTATTATTTTATAACTTAATTTTTCGCAGTTTTCAAGTATTACATTTGCTTTATCAAGCGATATATCTTTAAGTTTTTGAATTTCCTTTTGAGTAAAGCAACCTATCATAGCTTTTTCTTCGATTGAAATGTGGTAAAATTTCTTAATGTCGCTATACATATTTAAAATAGTGGATACTTTAGGACTTCCATAACCTAAAACTTGTTGTATCCAAATATAGTAAATTGTTTTTTCGTTGTAAGTCATTTTCTTACCATCTCCCAAATAATTAAAGATGTAGCTATTGATGCATTAAGCGATTGGGTATTCTCACTCATAGGAATAGTTATATTATGGTTGCACAAATCTATAGTATCTTGAGTAAGTCCGTTGCCCTCGTTGCCAATAATTACTACATTTTTTTCATAATTTGAAAAATCAATTTCAGTTATGATTTTAGCGTTTTTATCAGGAAGAGATGCAAACAAGGTTACATTATTTGCTTTTAAATCTTCTAAATATGTATAAAAATCAGCAGTAATAATAAAAGGTATGCGGAAAATTCCACCCATGCTACCCCTTAAAACTTTAGGCGAATAAATGTCGCAACAATTTGGGGATAAAATAAAGCCGTCTATCCCTAAGGCTTCGCCAGTTCTAAAGATAGTACCCATGTTTGATGGGTCTTGAATATTTTCAAGTGCGATGAAATTTCTACCATTTAAATTAAATAAGTTGTCTTTTATTTTGCAAACGCACATAATACCTTGCGGTGTTTTAGTATCTGAAATACTTTTGAAAAGGTCATCACTTACACAAATAAATTCACTACATACATTTTTAATGTCGTTTATAATATAATCATACTTTTGTGTTGCACTTTGACTTACTATTAAATACTTTATATCTAAAGAAGATAGGTAGGCGTCGTGGCTAATTCTAGCACCCTCTATAACAAAGCTTTTATCTTCTTTTCTAAACTTAGAACTCTTGATAAGTTTTTGAATGTATCTAATTGTAGTATTATCTTTACTTTTTAAAATTACCATTTTTTATGCACCTTTCACAAAAATACAATGATATTTAATTACGAAAAGTGCGTTTGAGATAAATATACCTCAAACGCAACTGATTTTTTTATAAAGCGTTCTTTGATTGTTCTACTAATTTTGCAAATGCTTGCTCATCAGCGATAGCAATTTCAGATAACATTTTTCTGTTTAATGTAATGCCTGCTTTTTTAAGACCATTCATAAATTGTGAATAGTTTGTACCATTCATTTTGCAAGCTGCAGAAATACGAGTTATCCATAAACGACGGAAATCTCTTTTTCTATGTTTACGTCCAATATATGCATAGTTACCACTTTTCATTACAGCTTGTTTAGCCATTTTAAAGTGTTTACTTTTTGCTCCCCAATATCCTTTAGCAAGCTTTAATACTTTTTTTCTTCTCTTGCGAGTCATCATCGCACCTTTTATACGTGCCATCTATATTACCTCCATAAAATCGGTTTATTTTAATTTAATTGCCCTTAAAAATTATTTGTAAGGAATTAATCTTTTAACTTGTACTACATTTGTTTTATCTGTAATTGCAGGTCTTCTTAAACCTCTTTTACGTTTTGTAGTTTTTTTGTTTAGAATGTGTCTTCTGTTTGCGTGTGCGCGAATTACTTTACCTTTTTTTGTAAGTTTAAAACGTTTTTTTGCACCGCTATGAGTTTTAATCTTTGGCATATCTTTTTTCCTCCTTAAAAATATTACTTTGTTGGTTTTGGTGCTAAGAACATTAGCATATTTCTGCCCTCAAGTTTTGAGGCTTTTTCAACGTTTGCATACTCTGCACTAGCTTCAGCAAATTTTTTCATTGTTTCATGGCCTAGTTGTGGGTGTCCCATTTCTCTGCCCCTAAAACGAATAGAAACTTTTACCTTGTCACCATTTTTTAGAAATTTTATTGCGTGGTTAAGTTTAGTGTTAAAGTCGTGAGTGTCAATATTTAAAGACAGTCTAATCTCTTTAACTTCCACTATACGTTGGTTTTTCTTTGCTTCTTTTTCTCTTTTAGCTTGCTCAAAACGATACTTACCATAATCCATAACTTTGCACACTGGTGGTTTTGCCTGTGGTGCAATTTTAACTAAATCTAAGTTTTTCTCTTCTGCTAAACTTAGTGCTTGTGATAATGACATTAAGCCTAATTGCTCGCCGTCACTTCCTATGACTCTTAATTCTTTGTCACGTATTTCGTCGTTGATTTGTAGTTCTTTATTGCTAATTGTTAGCACCTCCATAAAAAATTGCAAATAAAATTGCGGACAGAAAGCTTCCGTCCGCAACAATACTAGTTAAATTAACGCAATATTAAATATTGCTTTTAAGTATTGACCCATGCAGACGAAACCCCATAGGTGAAAGCATTACTGCCTTGCTTTATTGTACTTAAGTATTCTACCATAGATAAATGACTGTGTCAATAGATTTTTTTGCTTTTTCAAATTTTTGTATGTTAAATAATCAATGATAGGTAACACCTAGCTCCAAAAAAATATATTTTTAG
>CAYJFG010000034.1:0-19574 GCA_964369305.1 uncultured Eubacteriales bacterium | reverse complement strand
TTCTTATCCATGGTTTATATTATATCATACTTTTTACGATTTTGGGAGTAGAACCGCTTGAAATGGGTATGATAAAAAAGTAAAATTTAAATGAAAAATAACATATAGACATTGTTAAATTTTTAATAATGTGGTACTATATACATAAGGTCATTTTAGAAAAGGGGTTAAAAATATGAGAAAGACAAAAATAATATGCACATTAGGGCCAGCCACAGATGATGACAACGTATTAAAAGAAATAATGAAAAACGGAATGGCAGTAGCTAGAATAAATATGTCGCATGGTACTCACGAGATACAAAAAGCAAGAATGGATAAAGTGAAAAAGTTCAGAGAAGAACTAGGCTTGCCTATAGGTATTTTACTTGACACTAAAGGACCTGAGATAAGAACAGGCAATTTCTCAAATAAAAAAGCACAACTTGTAACAGGTCAACAATACACATTTACTACAGACGTAGTAGACGGCGACGAAAATATGTGTACAATAACTTATAAAGATTTATATAAGGATATTGAAAATGGTTGTCATATTTTAGTAGATGACGGTCTTATTGAAATGAAAGTTACAGAGATAAACAAGAAAAATATTGTTTGTGAAGTTTTAAACGGTGGCACAATAGCGTCGCATAAAGGTATAAATGTGCCAGGAGTTAGACTATCACTACCTTTTGTAAGTGAACAAGATAAAAAAGATATAGCATTTGGTGTAAAAGAAGATGTAGAATTTATAGCAGCGTCTTTTACAAGGTCTGCACATGATATTTTACTTTTAAGAAGAGAACTTGAAAAAAACAAATGTAACAACATTAGAATAGTTGCAAAAATTGAAAATGCTGAGGGCGTAAAAAATATAGATGAAATTATAAGACTTTCAGACGGTATAATGGTTGCACGTGGCGATTTAGGCGTTGAAGTTCCACTTGAAGAAATTCCAATTATCCAAAAAAAACTTATTAAAAAAGCATATAATGCAGGAAAACAAGTAATAACAGCTACACAACTTTTAGACTCAATGATGAAAAATCCACGACCAACTAGAGCAGAAGCTACAGACGTTGCAAATGCTATTTATGATGGCACAAGTGCAATTATGTTAAGTGGCGAAACAGCGGCAGGTGATTTCCCAGTTGATGCAGTTAAAACAATGGCAACAATTGCTGAGAGAACTGAAAGGGACATAAATTACATGGAACGCTTTAGAAAAAGAGATATTACAGAAAGACAAGATGTAACCTCTGGTATTTCTCATGCTACTTGTACAACAGCACATGACTTAGGAGCAGTTGCTATATTAACAGTTTCAAAAACTGGTTTAACTGCTAGAATGATTTCAAAATTTAGACCAGCTTGCCCAATAATAAGCGGAACAACTGACCCTAAAGTTGAAAGACAAATGGCGTTATCATGGGGTGTAATTCCTGTAACAGTTGATGAAAAAAATAATACAGATGAGTTATTTGAACACGTAGTAGCTGTATCACAACAAAAAGGGCTTGTAAAAAATGGCGATTTAGTAGTAATAACAGCAGGTATACCACTAGGTGTATCAGGTACTACAAATATGTTAAAAGTTCATTTAGTAGGTGACGTTTTAGTAAGTGGAACACCTGTAAACCACAATAGTATTTATGGTAGACTTTGCGTGTGCAAATCTGAAAAAGAAGCGTGGGAAAACTTCAAAGACGGAGATATTTTAGTTATAGAAAGAACAAGCAACGAAATTTTACCGCTTATGAAAAATGCAGCAGGTATTATTACTGAACAAGGAGGAGAAAACTCTCATGGTGCAGTAGTTGCTTTAGCACTTGATAAACCTGTAATTGTTGATGCAAAAAATGCAGTTAAACTACTAAAAAGCGGTACAACTGTAAAACTTGACGGCAACAGAGGTATAGTTTTTAGTGCTAATAAAAATAAATAAAAAAAAGTCTAAAAATATTTAAAAAAAGCATTGCAAATAAAAAAGAATAGGTGTAAAATTATTATCGAACTATAAATAGATAAGGAAATGATTAATAATGAAAATTTTAGTAGAAACATCAGCAAGACATATACACCTATCTCAAAACGATTTAGAAATTTTATTTGGTAAAGGTGCAACACTTACAAATAAAAAAGATTTATCACAACCAGGGCAATTTGCCTGTCATGAAAGAGTAAAAGTAGTAGGACCTAAAGGCGAACTTACAATGTCAGTTTTAGGACCAGTTAGACCTGATACTCAAGTTGAAATTTCAGCTACTGACTCAAGAAGCATCGGTATAATAGCTCCTGTAAGAGAAAGCGGAAATATTGTAGATACACAAGGTTGTAAACTTGTAGGACCATGTGGCGAAACTACAATTGATGAAGGCGTTATTGTTGCAAAAAGACATATCCACTTAACTCCGAAAACTGCTGAAGAGTTCGGCGTAACAGATAAACAAGTTGTTTCAGTTTCGCTAACTTCTGATGAAAGAAAAACAATTTATGGCGACGTTGTTGTAAGAGTGCATGAAAACTTTGCACCAGCTATGCATATTGATACAGACGAATCAAATGCAGCAGGACTTAAAGGCAATACATACGGAGAAATTATTGTTTAATTTTTAAAAGTTAAAAAGCTATGACACAACAAATTAATGGAGTGTCATAGCTTTTTTATGTCTTGATATTAAAAATTAACAACATTCGTTGTCGTTTCCGTTACAGCAAACAACTAAAATAATAACTAAAATAATAACCCATGAACAACTGTTACCGCCAAATAAACTATTACACATTTCGCTTACCTCCTTTCAATCTATACCATATTATATTAAAATTAAGAAAAAACGTTACAAAATAAGAATTTAGAATTGAGAATTGAGAGTTGAGAGTTGAAAGTTGAAAGTGAATAGTGAATAGTGAATAGTGAATAGTGAAAAGTGTATGAATTAACAGTAATTAGTTAATAGTTACATAATATATTACAATAACTTAATACATTGTAATAATTTTTAATTGACTTTCGTATTCTTTTATGGTAGTATTAAATCAAATTTATAATAAAGGAGTTTTAGAAATGGAGCCTTATTTACCATACGTCTGGCTAGCAGTAGCTATCTTTATGGGTTTAGTAGAAATGAGTACTTCTCAACTTGTGTCAGTTTGGTTTGTCTTAGGTGCAATTGCAGCGGCTATTAGTTGTATTTTTACAGATGACATTGTAATTCAACTTGTAATTTTTATTGCCGTTTCTTTAATTTCACTAATAGTTACAAGACCAATTGTGAAAAAGATAAGAACAGTACCACCAACTGCAACTAATATTGATATGTACATAGGCAAGTCAGTTATTGTGCTACAAGACATTAATAACGACATTGAAAGCGGAGAAGTTAAAGTAGATGGCGTTACATGGACAGCAAGAACAGAAAAAGGACAAAATATCGAAAAAGGGCAAAAAGTAGTTATAAAGGCTATTCAAGGTTCAAAATTAATAGTAGAACCTTTAAGCAAATAAATTTAATTTAAAAAGAGGAGAGTTTTATTATGGAAGAGTATATCTTTATAGGAATTATAGTATTAGCAGTAATTATTTTTATTACATCTAATATTAAAATCGTTTCACAATCAAATGCATTTGTTATTGAAAGACTTGGTAGTTATAAAGGAACATGGCAACAAGGATTACACCTTAAAATACCATTTATTGACAGAATTGCTAAAAAAATATCTTTAAAAGAACAAGTGGTTGACTTCCCACCTCAACCAGTTATTACAAAAGATAACGTAACTATGCAAATTGATACAGTAGTTTACTATCAAATTACAGACCCAAAACTTTACACATATGGTGTTGAAAGTCCAATATTTGCTATTGAAAACTTAACAGCAACTACACTTAGAAATATCATAGGTGATTTAGAACTTGACCACACACTTACTTCACGTGATGACATTAACGAAAGAATAAGAATTATTCTTGACGTTGCAACAGATCCATGGGGTATTAAAGTAAAACGTGTTGAAGTTAAAAATATTATTCCGCCTAGAGAAATTCAAGATTCAATGGAAAAACAAATGAAAGCAGAACGTGAAAGACGTGCTAAAATTCTTGACGCTGAGGGCGAAAAAACTAGCCAAATTCTAGTTGCTGAGGGTCACAAAGAAGCAGCTATTTTAAATGCTGAAGCTATTAAACAATCAAAAATTAGAGAAGCTCAAGGTGAGGCGGAAGCTATCTTATCTGTACAAAAAGCGTATGCAGATTCTTTAAAAATGTTAAACGAAGCAGCACCTAGCGATAAAGTTATTGCATTAAAAGGTTTAGAAGCTTTTGAAAAAGCGGCTGATGGTAGAGCTACAAAAATTATTATTCCATCAGAAATTCAGTCTTTAGCAGGTCTTGCAACATCATTTAAAGAGATTGTTTCAGATACAAATTCAGTAAAATAGTACATTTGTGCTTAAAAAATAGGTTGAAAAGTAAACTATCAAACAAAAAAATATAGATATTTCCTTTAAACTATTGAATTTTATGTAAAAATAGAATAAAATATATGTATGTATTTTTGTTGGAGGTAATGAAATAATGATTTATACGTTAATTTATAAATGTAAAAAAAATTCCTCTACTATAATTGGGTGTATTGCACCTATTTCAAAAATGTAAAATAAAAGCTTACCGTCTTATGGCGGTAGGCTTTTGCTATTGAAATTTAAATTTAAGGAAAAGAAAGGTTGTTTTTATTATGTCACAAATTAAAAAAGTTGCAATTATTATGGGGTCTGATAGCGATTTACCAGTAGTTTCAAAAGCTATATCAAAATTAAAATCTTTTAATGTACCAGTTGAAGTACACGTTATGTCAGCACATAGAACACCTCACGAAGCTTGTGAGTTTTCAACAAATGCAAAAGCAAACGGCTTTGGCGTAATTATAGCAGCAGCTGGTAAAGCGGCTCACTTAGGTGGAGTACTTGCAGCTCATACAACATTACCTGTAATTGGAATACCTGTAAAATCTTCTACACTAGATGGTTTAGATGCGCTTTTAGCAACTGTTCAAATGCCAGCAGGAATACCAGTTGCTACAGTTGCAATTGATGGTGCAGAAAATGCAGCACTACTTGCAGTTCAAATGCTTGCTATTGAAAACGAAGAACTTTCAGAAAAATTTGCACAAATGAAAAAAGATATGGCAAGTGCTGTTATAAAAAAAGATAAAGAGTTGCAAGAAAAAATACAAAATCTTTAATGATAAAATGGAGTGGGATTTTTGAGTAAGGAAATGGAAAAAGTATTTGAAAAACCACAAGATGAATGTGGCGTTTTTGGTATTTATTCAAACGATGTAGACATCAATTTATACGATGAAACTGTATGTGCGTTGTACGCTTTACAACATAGAGGATTTGAAAGCTGTGGTATAGCTATAAATAAAGATGGAGAATTTAGCAACCATAAAGGCGTTGGCACAATTTCTTATGTTATGGACGCACAAAACAAATTAAGAGAAATTAAAGGCAAAATAGCAATAGGTCACGTCTGTTATGCAAGTAATTCACATATTACAAGAGCATTTGCACAACCTTTAGTTATGCGTTATTTAAAAGGCGAATTGTCACTTGCACATAACGGAGCTATTTCAAACTTTGCAAAACTTCATAAAGAGTTACAAAAAGGCGGAGCTATATTCCAATCAAATAGCGACGCTGAATTAATTGCATATATAATAGGTAACAAAAGGGTTCGTACTTTAACTATTGAAGATGCTGTAATTGCGGCAGCTAATGACCTAAAAGGTGCATTTTCGCTTGTGATATCTTCGCCTAGTAAATTAATAGGTGTTAGAGATAAAAACGGATTTAGACCACTATGCATAGGTAAACTTAAAAATAGCTACGTTATCTGTTCAGAGTCTTGTGCTTTAGATAGCATAGGTGCTACTTTTGTAAGGGATGTAGAGCCTGGTGAAGTAGTTGTAATTGATGATAAGGGAATTAAAAGTTATAAATACGCTACTAAACAACGTGCATCAATATGTATGTTTGAATATGTATATCTTTCAAGGCCAGATAGTGTCTTAGAAGGGCTTTCAGTTCATAAAGCACGCAGAAAAATGGGCAAAATGCTTGCAGAACTTCACCCAGTGGACGCTGATATGGTGTGCGGTGTTCCAGATAGTGGTGTCGATGCTGCTTTAGGATATAGCGAACAAAGTGGAATACCAGTAGGTTTTGCACTTATCAAAAATGAGTATATAAGAAGAATGTACTCAAACCCTAATATAACACAAGATGTTAAAGATAAACTATTAAAAGTAAAAATAAACGTTTTAAAACCAAACGTAAAAGGTAAAAAAATTATAATAGTTGATGACTCGATTGTAAAAGGCTCAACAGCTAAACATATAATAACTATCTTAAAACAAGCAGGAGCAAAAGAAGTTCATATGCGTATTTCTTCACCACCATTTGCACATGACTGTTATTATGGCACTCATTTAAAAGGTGGCGAAGAGCTAATAGCTAAGACTTTGAATGTAGATGAAATTTGTAAGGAAATTGGTGCAGATAGCTTAGGATATTTAAATTTAGAAAGCTTTGAGAAAATAGGCAAAAAAATGAATATTGGATATTGTGATGCTTGTTTCTCAGGTAAATACCCTGCAAGTATACCTACAGAGAAATTTGAAGACAAATTTTCAAGAAAAATTGTTCAAAAGTAAAAGAAAGGGATTTAGAATTATGAATAGTAGCAGTAGTGAAAGTTACAAAAAAGCAGGCGTTGACGTTGTAGCAGGTTATAAAGCAGTAGAGCTTATGAAACAACACGTTGCAAAAACAAAAACAAGTGGTGTACTATCAGGTATAGGCGGTTTTGGTGGTCTATTTATGCCAAACTTAAGCGGTATGAAAGAACCTGTTTTAGTATCAGGTACAGACGGAGTAGGCACAAAATTAAAACTTGCTTTCTTACAAGATAAACACGATACAATAGGTATAGACTGTGTTGCAATGTGCGTTAATGACGTTGTATGTTGCGGTGCTACACCTCTATTTTTCCTTGACTATTTAGCAGTTGGTAAAAATTTTCCAGAAAAAGTAGCTGAAATTGTTTCAGGTGTTGCAGACGGTTGCGTGCAATCAGGTTGTGCCTTAGTAGGTGGTGAAACTGCCGAAATGCCAGGATTTTACCCAGAAAACGAGTACGACTTAGCAGGATTTAGTGTAGGTATAGTTGATAAAGATAAAATTATTGACGGCTCAAAACTTGCAAGTGGTGACGTGTTAATCGGTATTGCTTCTTCTGGTGTTCACTCAAATGGATTTTCACTAGTTAGAAAAGTTTTTGGTATAGATGAAAATACTATCAATAATAAATATGACGAATTAGACGGTACTTTAGGTCAAGCACTTTTAACACCTACAAAAATATATGTTAAAACAGTTTTAGAGCTTATAAAAAGCGTTGAAGTTAAAGCTATATCACATATTACAGGTGGCGGATTTTATGAAAACGTGCCTAGAATGATGACTAAAGGTCTAACTGCAAATATAGATAAAAACGCAATTCAAGTTTTACCTATATTTAACGTTATTCAAAAAGTTGGCGATATCCCAACACGAGATATGTATAACACATTTAATATGGGCGTTGGTATGGTAGTTGCAGTTAAAGAAGAAGACGCACAAAAAGCTGTAGACATTATAAAAGCAACAGGCGAAAACGCTTATGTAATAGGTAATGTTGTTGACGGTGACGATGGAATAATAATGTAAAATATTGTTTGTATGCAAAAATTCCATATAATACCAAATAAAAAGCAAACCAGTAGGGGAGGATTTCCAATCTGCTAGTGGGAATAGCTATAAAATATAAACGTAGAACAATCTATGTAGGTGCGGTCATTGGCCGCCCGCTGAAATAAGCACAAAGTTTAAATTTATAATAATTGTAACGTTTTAGATTTTACAAAAAGAGGGTAATATTATGAAAAAAATATTAGGCGTAATCTCATGGTTAGTAGCAATTTTAGGTGGCGTAGGTTTAGTAGTACATTCAACTCAGTATATGAACACAACAAACGAAAACGATGTTTTATTCTTTTCAAGTCTAATTGTTTTAATTTTAGGCGTAGTCGGTATAGTAGTATTTGCAAAAGAAACTAAAAAATTTATTTTTAATCTATTTGAAAATTTAGGTTAGCATTAAAAATTATTTATTTTGAGGTGATTTTGTGCAGTTGCCAATACGTAAACAAATACGATTAGATAATTATGATTATAGCCTAAATGGTGCGTATTTTATCACAATATGCACATATAAACATAAACACATATTCGGCGAAATAACACAAAATAACGAAAAACCAATTGTAGGGGCGGATTCCATATCCGCCCGAATAAAAAGCAAACCAGTAGGGGCGGATTCCATATCCGCCCGAATAAAAAGCAAACCAGTAGGGGCGGATTCCATATCCGCAAAAATGGTAGAAGAAACATTTATAAAAACGATAAATCAATACCAAAATGTGTTTTGTTCAAAATATGTAATAATGCCGAATCATTTTCATGCAATTATTGTTATTGATAGGGAGGATATGGAATCCGCCCCTACATTATCAACAATCGTTCAATCATTTAAAAGATATTCTACAATAGAATATATAAAGATGGTGAAAAAAAGTATTTTACCACCATTTGACAAACATATTTGGCAACGTTCGTATTATGACCATATCATACGAAATGAAAAAGAATACGAAAAAATATGGGAATATATAGACCAAAACCCACAAACATGGCAAAATGATAAATATTATACATAATATTAAACCCATTGTAGGTGCGGATTTTATATCCAATGTCATGAACTTAAGGTTTTAGCATAAGTTATTTGATATTTTTAAATTTATAATTAATAATAACATTAAAATTCAAACGAGGCACAATCTATTTGTAGGGGCGGATTTCCATATCCGACCGTGGGTATATTTGCAAAATACAAACCTAGAAACACACAAAGCATTAATATTTTGTGTGTTATTCACGGCAAGAGCAGAGCCACACGCCCTACACCATTATTGTATATAATCCTTAAGTTCGTGACATTGATTCTATATCCGCCCAAATAAAAAACAAACTTGTATGGGCGGTCGTCAGCTGTCTGTAAACATAAAAAATTAGGTGGTGCAAAATGAAAAATATAGTAGTACTTGTATCAGGCGGAGGAACAAACCTACAAGCCTTGATAGACGCACAAAAAAATTCACAAATAAAAAACGGCAAAATATCTTGTGTAATTTCAAGCAACGAATTTGCATTTGCACTAACTCGTGCAAAAGAAAATAATATAGATACAGCGATAATAAAAAGAAAAGACTTTGAAACATTTAAAGAATACGACACAGCTTTAACAAATCTTTTAAAAGAAAAAAACGCAGATGTAATAGTCCTTGCAGGGTTTATGACTATTTTAGGTGAAATTGTAATAAATGAATTTAGAAATAAAATTATAAATATACACCCATCTTTGATACCGTCTTTTTGCGGACAAGGTTTTTACGGTTTAAAAGTCCACGAAGAAGCACTGAAAAAAGGCGTAAAAGTAACAGGAGCAACAGCACATTTTGTAAATGAAATTTGCGACGGTGGGGCAATAATACTTCAAAAAAGCGTTGAAATAGAAAACGACGACACCCCACAAACTCTACAAAAAAGAGTTATGGAGCAAGCAGAATGGGTTATACTACCTAAAGCAGTATCTTTATTTTGTGAAGATAAAATTACAGTTGAAAACGATATTGCGAAAATTAGTGGTTAGTGATTGGTGGTTAGATTTCAGTTGCCATTAAGCAGTTATCAGTGGTAGTTGAAAGTGGATAGTTGTCAGTCGGCAGTAATCAGTTGCCAGTGTTCAGTTACTAAAGAAGAAACGCCCTTTATAAATAAAAAAATCCGTAAGGATTTTCACCATCACTTTTCACTTTTCACTCTTCACTAATAACTAATCACTATTAATTATAAAAATTAAATAAAAGGAGCATAATGTAATGGAAAAAATAAACATCTCAAAAGAACTTTCAACAAACGCATATCCTGGTAGGGGAATTATCGTAGGAAAAAGCAAAGACTCAAAAAAAGCAGTAATTGCATATTTCATCATGGGTAGAAGTGAAAACAGCCGTAATAGAATATTTGTTGAAGATGGCGACAACTTAAAAACTCAAGCTTTTGACGAAAGCAAAGTTACAGACCCATCACTTATAATCTATTCGCCAGTTAAAACTCTATTCGATAAAACTATCGTTACAAACGGCGATCAAACAGACACAATCTACGACTTTTTAATTAAGCAACAAACAGTAGAACAAGCGTTAAGAACTAGAGAATTTGAACCAGATGCACCAAACTATACTCCTCGTATTTCGTCAGTAGTTAAAAGAGTAAATGGTGACATGAACTACTGTATTTCAATTTTAAAAAGTGCAAACGGCGACCCTGCATCATGTCAACGTTTCACATACTCATACTTCTCACCACTTGCAGGCACAGGTCACTTTATCCACACTTATAAATGTGACGGAGATCCATTACCAAGCTTTGAGGGTGAGCCTAAAGAAATTGCTATAGGTGATGACGATATCGACACATTTACAAATAACTTATGGGAAAATCTAAACAACGACAATAAGATATCTCTATTTGTTCGCTTTATAGATATTCAAGACGGCTCATATGAACAAAAAATTATCAATAAAAACAAGTAAAGGAAGTAAAAATCATGAATGAACTACTATTAAAATATGGTTGTAACCCTAATCAAAAACCATCTAAAATATTTATGAAAGACGGCAAGGACTTACCAATCGAAGTTTTAAACGGAAACCCTGGGTACATCAACTTTTTAGATGCATTTAACAGTTGGCAACTTGTAAAAGAATTAAAAGAAGCTACAGGACTACCGAGTGCTGCATCTTTTAAACACGTAAGCCCAGCAGGGGCTGCTGTTGCAAGTGAGCTTTGTGACACCCTTAAAAAAATATATTTCGTTGATGATGTAGAATTATCACCGCTTGCAAGTGCATACGCAAAAGCACGTGGTGCTGACAGAATGTCATCATATGGCGACTTTATCGCATTATCAGATATATGCGACAAAGAAACAGCTACACTTATTGCACGTGAAGTTTCAGACGGCGTAATTGCTCCAGGCTATAACGATGATGCTTTAGAAATTCTAAAAGGAAAAAGAAAAGGCTCATACAACATTGTAAAAATTGATGCAAATTATGTTCCAGCTGAAAAAGAATATAAAGACGTTTACGGTATCACTTTTGAGCAAGGTAGAAACAATTACAAAATAGATGAAAGTATTTTAACAAATATAGTAACGGAAAATAAAAATTTATCAGAAGACGCACTAAGAGATTTAATTATATCTTTAATAACATTAAAATATACACAATCAAACTCAGTATGCTACGTTAAAGACGGTCAAGCAATTGGTGTAGGAGCAGGTCAACAATCACGTATCCACTGTACAAGACTTGCAGGTAATAAAGCAGATATTTGGTATTTACGTCAACATGAAAAAGTGTTAAACCTACCATTTGTTGAAAATATTAGACGTGCCGATAGAGATAACACAATAGATATCTATATATCAGAAGATTGCGAAGACGTTCTAAAAGACGGCGTATGGCAAATGTTCTTTACTGAAAAACCAGAAGTTTTAACTAAAGAAGAAAAACAAGCACACCTAGAAACTTTCAGCGGTGTAACTTTAGGAAGTGACGCTTTCTTCCCATTTGGCGACAATATCGAAAGAGCAAAACGTTCAGGCGTTGAGTTTATAGCACAACCAGGTGGCTCAATTAGAGATGATAACGTAATAGAAACTTGCGATAAATACGGTATGGTAATGTGCTTTACTGGTATGCGTTTATTCCACCATTAATAAAAGAGGTAAAATTATATGGATATTTTAGTTGTAGGTAGTGGTGGCAGAGAACACGCCATTATAAACGAATTTGCAAAAAGTAAACAAGTAGATAAACTTTACTGCTCACCAGGCAATGGTGGTATTGGCAAGCAAGCTATAAATGTAGATATAAGTGCAACTGACATTGAAAAAACAGTGCAGTTTGCAAAAAACAATAATATAGATATGGTATTTGTAGCACCAGATGACCCACTAGCAATGGGAATGGTAGACGCTTTAGAAAAAGAAAATATAAGAGCGTTTGGCCCAAGTGCGAAAGCTGCATTTATCGAGGCAAGCAAAGTTTTTTCTAAAAATCTTATGAAAAAATATGATATACCAACTGCAAAATACGAAGTTTTCGACAATTCAGAAAATGCGATAAATTATATAAAAAATAACAATTTATCAAGTGTAGTAGTTAAAGCAGATGGACTTGCTTTAGGTAAAGGCGTAATTATTGCACAAACTATACAAGAGGGTATAGACGCTGTTAAAACTATCATGGAAGATAAAAAATTCGGAAGTTCTGGAAATAACGTAGTTATAGAGGAATTTTTAACAGGTCCAGAAGTTTCAGTTTTAGCATTTACAGACGGTAAGTGTGTTAAACCTATGGTATCTTCAAAAGACCATAAAAGAGCATTAGACGGCGACAAAGGTTTAAACACTGGTGGTATGGGTACAATCAGCCCAAACCCATACTATACAGATGATATAGCACAAATTTGTATGGATACTATATTTAATCCAACTATAGATGCTATGAATAAAGAGGGTAGACCATTTAAAGGGTGCTTATATTTTGGGTTGATGCTTACACCAAACGGGCCTAAAGTTATTGAATATAATGCAAGGTTTGGCGACCCTGAAGCACAAGTAGTTTTACCACGTTTAAAAACAGATATGGTAGATATTTGTAACGCCGTTATCGACGAAAAATTAAGCGAAATTGAAATACAGTGGGATAACGAATGTACTGCGTGCGTTGTAGTTGCAAGTGGTGGATATCCTGAAAATTACGAAAAAGGCGTTGAAATGGTAGGATTTAACGAAAACGGACAAGTACATAACGATGTATTTATATATCACGCAGGTACAAAGTTTGAAAATGATAAATTCTACACAAACGGCGGACGTGTTTTAGGAATTACAGCAAAAGGCGATACATTAGAAAATGCACTGCAAAAAGCGTATGCCCATGTTGAAGATGTAAAGTTTGATGGTATGCATTATAGAAAAGATATAGGAAAAATTAAATAATCAGTTGTTGTGGCGGATTTCATATCCAACAGTGCAATAACTATAAAATATAAACGTTGAACAACCTATGTGGGCGACCAAAAACAATGGTCAAACACATATGGTTGGCTTTATATCAAAAAATTAATGTTTTTGAATTTGTAAAGTCATATATCTGAAAAGTTACTTAAACCGATTTGTGAAATAATTATAATTTGAGGTGGAGTTATGCAAGTATTTTTATGCGTAGACGAACATTTAGGAATGATGTTTAATAAACGTCGCCAAAGTAGAGATAGAATTTTAATTGATGATATGGTAAAGTCGATGAATGGCACAATTTATATTAATGAATTTTCCAAAAAAATGTTTGATGAGTTAAATGTTAAGTATAAATTGTTTGATGATTTTACAGACATAGAGAAAAATTGTAGTTGCTTTATAGAAAATAAACATTTATCAGATTATCAACATATTATATCTAAGATTGTATTATATAAATGGAATAGACATTATCCAGCTGATTTTTATTTTGATATTGACTTATCGAAAAGTAATTTTAAATTGGAAAGTGTAGCAGAGTTTAAAGGTTCGTCACATGAAAAAATCACAAAGGAGATTTGGTTAAATGAGTAATACAAATAAAAAGGTATTATCAAAAAAAGTCTTTATACAAGCGATTATATTTGTTGTTATGATAACAATTATGACAGCTTGTCAAAGAGGTGATGTTGAACTAAATGTAGAGGATATACCACCTTTTAGCGAAAGTCCGTATGTAGAACTTGTAGACAATGTCCCATTGTTTGCAGAAGATGAAATTACAACTACATCATTTGAAAAATATTCCCCATTAGATGATTTAGGAAGATGTGGCGTTGCTTTTGCTTGCGTTGGTCAAGATATTATGCCAACAGAAGATAGAAAAAGTATAAGTTCAGTTACTCCTACAGGTTGGCAGTCAATACAATATGATGTTGTCGACGGTGGTTATCTATATAATAGAAGTCATTTAATAGGTTTTCAATTAACAGGCGAAAATGCGACGGAGGAAAACTTAATAACTGGCACAAGATATATGAACGTTACAGGTATGTTGCCGTTTGAAAATATGGTAGCAGACTATATAATTGAAACTGGTAATCATGTTATGTATAGAGTAACTCCTTATTTTGAAGACGATAACTTACTTGCAAATGGTGTGCAACTCGAGGCTTATTCAGTTGAAGATGAGGGAGAAGGGATTAGTTTTAATGTGTACATATACAATAATCAACCGTGGATAGATATAAATTATAAAGATGGTAGCAGTAAGCTAAATTCTTCTTATACACAACCAGAAGAAGAAACAGAAGTTACACAACCGACAGAGCCAAAAACAGAACCAAAAACAGAGATACAAACAGAACCTACAGAACCGAAAACAGAACCAAAAACAGAGATACAAACAGAACCTACAGAACCAAAAACAGAAGCGACAGAGCCACCAACACAACAAAATAATAAAATTACATATATATTGAATATTGATAGTATGAAATTTCATGAAGTAGGTTGTTGGTCAGCTGATACAATAAGCCCAGAAAATAAAAGTACTTATGAGGGTACACGTGATGAACTTATAAATAAAGGTTATTCTCCTTGTGGACATTGCGATCCGTAAAAAACGGATACAAAACTTAAGTATTAAGAAATAATAATCCGCAAGAAGATGCTAGAAACCAGATGTCAAAATTCAAAAAAAGACAAAAATTATATAAATAAAAAATTGTAAGGCTTTTAACTTTCAATATTGATGAATGTTAAAAGTCTTATGTTCCGTTTATGTGGTAATGTTCAGATTTTGATATCAAAAACAACAGTTAAAGCAGTTTATTATGTGATATTTCAGCGTTATTAAGTAGCTAATCTTTTGACGAGCAGTTGTATCATTTAAAAGGAAAAATGTGCGTGTTTGTGCATTATATACAAAAATAGCGACTAAAGATTGGTAGGGTAACTAATTCATAATTCATTAACATAATAATAATAAAAAATTTATATGTTATAATTATTTAGAATGGTGGAAAGCACTATTATAATTTTTTAGGAGGTATTAAAAATGGTAGGAAAGCAAAAAAAAGCTGTATCTATTGTTTTAGCAGTACTTATGCTTGTAACTATGCTAAGCGTTGGTTTTAGCGGTATGATAAGTGCAAGTGCAGCAAGCGGAGATATGGTTTATTTTGAAGCACCATCAGGTTGGTCAACACCACACGTATATTGTTGGGGTGGCACATCTGGTGCAGCAGGAGCATGGCCAGGTACGGCTATGACAAAAGTAAGCGACACGGATAATGTGTATAGTTACACACTTCCAGGTGATCAAGTAAACATTATATTCAATAATGGTAACGGAAGTCATCAAACATCAGACCAAACAATTCCAGGAGCTAACCAAATCTTTAAAGTAACTGGAGGAACAACAGGTACATCTGTAAGTGGAGCGTGGAGTGCGTACGACGGTCCAGTAGGTCCAACAAACCCAGTAGACCCAACAGACCCACCAGCAACAGGTGACACAGCGTATGCTTATTTAGCAAATACTGCTAACTGGACATCAGTAAACGTTTATTACTGGAGTGAAGCAGGCGGTAGTGGTAGTGCATGGCCAGGAAAAACATTAACAGATGCAGACAAAGATATGCTTGGAAACTATCAAGTAGCTATTCCAGCAAATCAAGCTTATGGCGTAATTTTCAGCCAAGGCGGTAATAGTCAATCAGCTGACTTAATGATTAGTCCAGGACAATCTATGATTTATGACAATTCAGACAACTCATGGAAAGAATACGATACAAGTGCGGTAAAAGTTATTTCTTTTGGTTCTGAGTCAGCGTCACCACAATACAAAGGTACTGACATTGTAATTACAGCTGATGCTCAAAGTAATGAGGGTACAGTTAGTTACAAATTTAGCGTTAAAAGTGGAACAAACACAACTGTATTATCAGATTATAGCACAAGCACAAAAAGTGTTATATGGACACCTACAACTACAGGTAACTACCAAGTAATTTTAGATGTTAAAGATACTGCAGGTAATGAAAATCAAAAAATATTAAATTATGTTATTAATGACGATGCTACAGCAGTTGAACCAGTTTTAAAAGGTGTTACACCAACTACTGGCGGTAAAATTGCTATAAATACATCAGCTACAGTAAATGTAAATGCTACAGGTGGTAAAACAGGTACAAATTTACTATTTTACAAAATAGCTATTGAAGATCCAAGCGGTAATGCAGTAAATACAGTTTACTACAAAACAAGTAATAAATTAATATTTACACCAAACAAATTAGGAACATATACAGTTGATGTATCAGTTCAAAATAGTGATAATACAACTGTTACTAAGTCTTATACATATGAATGTGTAGGCTCTGTACCTACTGAAAGTGATGTTGAAGTGTTAAGCCTAACATCTAATAAAACATCAGTTGAAGTAGACTCTTCAGTTACATTTACAGCACAAGGTACTAAAGGTACATCACCTTATACTTACCAATTTGCTATAAATGGTAATGTATATCAAAACTATTCATCAAGTAATACATATTCATGGACACCAGCAAATGCAGGAACTTACAGTGTAACTGTAACTGTAAAAGATAGCACAGGTGCTACAGCTAGTAAATCAATGAATATAACAGTTACACAAACGTCTTCAGAAGTTCTAAAAGGTGATATTGATATGAACGGCGTTGTAAGTGTAAATGATACATTATTACTACAAAAACATATAGCTAATATAGTAGTATTAAATGCAGATCAATTAATGCGTGCAAGAATTATAACTACTTCTGGTGATCCGTCAACAGCTGACGTTTTACAAATAAGTAAATATCTTGCAAACATCATAGCAGAACTTTAATTAACAGGAGGAAAGTGAAATCATGATGAAATTTAAAAGATTTACTGCACTGTTAATGATTGTTTTAATAATTGCATCACTTGCAGTTATTTCAGCAAGTGCTACTACAAATGATGATTTATCAGTAGAGGCTAACAATTCAATTATAGTGCATTATAAAAGCGAAAGCGGTACTGCTCCTAACATTTATTATTGGAACAGCTTACCACAAAACCAAGAAACAACATATCCAGGTCCAAAAATGGCATACGATAGCTCACAAGAGGGTGCTAATTGGTTTACATACACATTTAGCAATACTACAAAAATCAATATGCTATTTATTGAAAACGGCGAACAAAGCAAAGAACTTACAAGAAGTGTTGCTGGTGAATACTGGTATGCAAATGACAAATGGTACACAAGAAACCCAGATTCTGTTTCAGACGTTGAAAGAACAGATATGAGAGAAGAAACAATTTACTTTGTAATTACTACTCGTTTCTACGATGGTGATACAGGTAACAACGTACACTGTTGGGACGACGGTCGAGCTGGTAACCCAGACTCAGATCCTGCGTGGAAAGGTGACTTCCAAGGTTTAATTGATAAACTAGACTACATCAAAGCTTTAGGCTTTAGTGCAATTTGGATTACTCCAGTTTACACAAATGCAAGTGGATACGACTATCACGGTTACCACGCATTTGACTTTGCAACAGTTGACCCACGTTATGAATCACCAACAGCAACATATCAAGATTTAATAGACGCTATCCATGAAAAAGATATGAAAGTTGTACAAGACGTTGTATGGAACCATACAAGTAACTTTGGTGAAGCTGAGCTAGGTGCTATGTTTACTAAAGAATATAACACATTAAAAGATTTAGAAGATGCTGAACAGTCAATGCAAGTTATCCCAGGATCAGACCTTGACAAAAGCTATCCAAACTATAACAGCTTAGAACCAGGCGCTCAATTCCAAGCTAGACTAGATATATTAAAAGACTTAAGCGGTAGTGGACATGACCCAGAAAATAACTACCACCGTGAGAAAAACATGGCTTATGAATCGTCAATCGAACAACAAGGCTCTATAGCTGGCGACTGTGTAGACTTAAACACAGAAAACCCAGCAGTTGCAGAATACTTAGTAGATGCAAGTTTACAATATGTAAACATGGGTGTTGACAGTTTCCGTTTAGATACTGAAAAACACATCAACCGTTGGACATTAAACTCAGCTTTCTTCCCTAACTTTACAGATATAGAAAATTTCTACATCTTCGGCGAAGTTTGCTCAAGAGTACGTGAAACATGGAACCATGGTATCCCATCAAGCTCACCTGCTTTCTTCACATGGGCAGAAACAGACAGCCAATGGATTGGTAACTGGAACACAACAGACCCAACAGCTAATATAGCTACATCAATAAGCCACTATGATTCACATAGAAATGCAGATGGTATGCCAACAAGCGACAATGCTTTCTTAAATGGCAATAGCTACCATACTCCAGATTATAGCCAAGCTAATGGTACAGGCGTTATCGACTTCCAAATGCACTGGAACTTTGAAAATGCAAGTAGTGCGTTTAGAGCAGGTCTTGCAGAAGATCCATATATAAACGACTCAACATGGAACGTTATGTACGTTGACTCTCACGACTATGGTCCAGACGGTATGGAAAAACACCGTTACAACGAGGGTACACAAGTATGGGCTGAAAACTTAAACTTAATATTCACATTCCGTGGTATTCCTTGCTTATATTATGGTAGTGAAGTAGAGTTTAAAAAAGGCGTTCAAATTGACGTAGGCCCTAATGCTCCACTAGAAAATACAGGTAGAGCATACTTTGGTGATTACCTAGAGGGTACAGTAACAGCTACAGACTTTAGCGAATATACAGCAAGTGGTACAGTTGCTGATACTTTAAACAATCCTCTATCACTTCATATCCAAAGATTAAACGAAATTAGAAGAGCAATTCCAGCACTTCAAAAAGGCCAATATTCAACACAAGGTGTAAGTGGCGATATGTGTTACAAACGTGCTTATACAAATACTGATGAAGGCGTAAACAGCTTTGTATGCGTTGCTGTTACAAATTCAGCTACATTCACAGGTATTCCAAATGGTACATATATCGATGCTGTAACAGGCGACGTTAAAAACGTATCAAACGGTACATTATCAATCTCTGCTCCAGGTAAAGGTAACATGAGAGTTTACGTATTAAGCTCAGGTAACTATACAGGAATAGATGGTAAAATCGGCGATAGCGGAACATACCTAAAATAATAAATATTAATAATTAAAATAATATTTTAATTATTAAAAGCTACAACATAATTTTTGTTATGTTGTAGCTTTTTTAATTCGTAATTCGTAATTCGTAATTCGTAATTCGTAATTCTTAATTCATAATTCGTAATTCGTAATTTGTAATTCATAATTTATAATTCATAATA
>CAYJFG010000033.1:0-19639 GCA_964369305.1 uncultured Eubacteriales bacterium | reverse complement strand
AGTGAATAGTGAATGTGAAAATCCTTACGGATTTTTTTATTTATAAAGGGCGTTTGTTCTTAGAGTATCTGCTTCTGCCTTTTAATTACGCATTACGAATTACGAATTATCTATTTGTCTTTTAATTACGCATTACGAATTACGAATTACGAATTATATTAATTACGCATTACGAATTACGAATTACGAATTATATTAATTACGCATTACGAATTAATATATCAAGCCCTTTGTCTATTTCTTCATATGTGATATTTAAAGGTGGCAACATTCTTAAAAGTGTTTTTGCTGTTAAAATCAAAAGCCCATTTTCAGTACATCTTTTTGCAATTTCAAGCGAGTTTCCCTCTTTTAAAATTATACCTATCATAAGTCCTGTGCCTGTAAGTTCCTCTACATTTTCCATTTTTAAAAGTTTTTCTCTAATATATTTTGCTTTTTCGTTTACTTCTTTTAAGAAGTTTTCGTTTGAAACAATATCTATTACTTTTAAAGCTTGTGCAACGCATACTAAATTACCGCCATACGTTGTGCCATGTGTTGATGGTGTCATAACGTTTTCAAGCTCTTTTGTGCAAAGGCACGCACCAATCGGCACACCTCCACCTAGTCCTTTTGCAGATGTCATAATATCTGGTGTAATATCGTAATTTTCATAACAATAAAGCTTGCCTGTACGCCCTACACCTGTTTGTACTTCGTCTATTATTAATAGTATATCTCTTTGTTTGCAGTAGTCATAAACATTTTGCACAAACTGCTTTTCTAAAACTTTTACGCCTCCCTCACCTTGGATAAGCTCTATCATAACGGCACAAGTTTTTTCATCTATATTTTGCTTAATACTTTCAAAATCATTAGCTTGCCCAAACTTAAAACCCTGCGTAAAAGGGAAAAAGTAATTGTGGAAAACATCTTGACCAGTTGCTGACAACGTTGTAATTGTTCTACCATGGAAAGAATTTTTTAAGCATACTATATCGCTACGATTTTTTCCGTACTTATCAAAACTATATTTTCTTGCAAGTTTTATTGCACATTCGTTAGCTTCTGCCCCTGAATTTGAGAAGAAAACTTTTGAAAGTCCAGTTAAATTACATAACTTTTCTGCAAGCTGAGTTTGAACTTCACTGTAATATAAATTTGAAATATGTTGAAGTTTATTTGCTTGATCAATCATAGCACTTATTAACTCATCATTGCAAAAACCTAAACTATTTACACCTATACCGCTTGTAAAGTCTATGTACTCTCTGCCGTCAACGTCATAAACTGTTGAGCCTTTTCCATGATGAAGTGCCGTTTGAAAACGTCCATATGTGTGCATTATATAATTGTCGTCTGATTGTTTTATCTCATTAAAATTCATTTTTTCCTCCTCAATCCAACATTTAATTCGTAATTCATAATTCGTAATGCGTAATGCGTAATTAAAAGACATAAACTAGATACCAGATGCTAGACACCAGCGTCCAGAACAAAACTTATTAATTTATAACAAAAAAATCTTTTATGTCTTTTATAAATTAAAAAATCCGTTAGAACTTAATTAATTCGTAATTCGTAATGCGTAATGCGTAATGCGTAATTAAAAGACATAAACTAGATACCAGATGCTAGACACCAGTGTCCAGTTGCCAGATGCTCAGCCGTCCAGCCACCCACAGCCTCCCTCTTGAGGGAGGTGGCACCGCTAGGTGACGGAGGGTTGCCCATCTACAATAAAAAAATCCGTAAGGATTTTCACAATCACTCTTCACTTTTCATTATTCACTTTTCACTCTTCACTATTCACTCTTCACTATTCACTCTTCACTATTCACTATTCACTTTTAACTATTCACTTTTAACTATTCCCTATTATTTTTTTATTTAAAAAACGTAAATATATCTTCTCTAATATTAAAATCAAGTTTTTTCCAAAAATTTTGTCCTTTTTCGTTTTTCTTTCCACAAAATAAAAATATATGTTTTATGCCTAGTTCTTTTAACTCAATTTCGGCTTTTTCTACCATTTCTTTCGCTACATTTAATCGTCTATAATTTTCGTTTACCGCAAGCCTATGGATATAACCTGCTCGTCCGTCATGACCTACAAGCACAGCACCTACTATTTTTTCATCAATTATAGCTACTTTGCTAAGTCCTATATTACGATTTAAATATATTTCTATATTTTCTTTGTTATCGTCTTCTAAAAGTGGACCTGTTAAGGAAGTTTCCCATATTTTATACACACTTTCATAGTCTGATATTTGCATTGCCCTAATTTTCATAAACTCACCTTAATAAAACATTGTGCCGACGCCCTCGTCTGAAAACAACTCTGTTAAAATCGAATGAGGTATCCTACCATCTATAATATGAGCTCTTTTTACGCCTTGTCTAACTGCATCAACGCAACATTCAACTTTAGGAATCATGCCACCTTGTATAATACCATCTCTTTTTAAAGCTGGCACATCACTTACATTCACAGTTGTTATAAGAGTTTTTTCGTCGTTTTTATCACGTAAAAGACCTCTAATATCAGTCATTACAATTAACTTACACGCACATAGACTAGATGCAATTTGTGCCGCTGCTATATCTGCATTAACATTGTAAACCTCGCCATCGTACCCACCTGCAATTGTTGAAATAACTGGTATATAACCATTTTTAGTCATATCTTTTATTATTTGATTATTAACTTGTCTAATTTGACCTACATAACCTAAGTCATCTTGACTTATTATTTTGTCAGCCATTAAAAGTCTACTATCAAGCCCACAAATACCAATAGCTTTACCGCCGTTATTTTCAAGTGCTTGCACTAAATCTTTATTAACTTTACCAGCTAAAACCATTTGCACTACGTCTATAGTTTCTTTATCTGTAACCCTTAAACCGTTTATAAATTTGCTTTCTTTGCCAATTTTATATAGCATATGGCTAATTTCAGGTCCGCCACCATGAACTAATACTACATTTACTCCCACAAGTTGCAAAAGTACAATATCGCTCATAACAGCACTTTTAAGTTCTGGCGATATCATTGCGTTTCCACCATATTTAATTACTACTGTTTGACCTGCATATTTTTGAATATATGGCAACGCTTTTGTTAAAATAGATGCCCTCATCTCGTTTGATATCTCCATTGCTTAAATTCCTCCGTGTAATTAATTTGAGCGAATTATCATAGTTTTTACCTATTAACTATTCACTATTCACTCATAGCCAAACGGCAAGAGTAGAACCCTTGCCCTACACTTTACTGTTTACTTTCAACTTTTCACTCTTCACTATTCACTATTCACTTAAAATCAAGTTCTATAGTCTGCATTTATCGATACATATTCATGTGTTAAGTCACAACCATATGCACGTGCATTTTCATTTCCCTCAATTAAATCTATAAAAATTGTAATTTGCTTTTCTTTTAAAATTTCTTTTGCTTTTTCTTCTGAAAAAGGTATACCATATCCATTTTTGCAAACGTCTATTTGTCCTTTATCTGATATAAAAGAAACGTCTATCTTTTGAACATCTACATCTGCCCCACTATATCCAATAGCACATAAAACTCTGCCCCAGTTAGCATCTTCACCACACATTGCAGTCTTTACAAGCGATGAACAAATAACAGTCTTTGCAACTTTTTTTGCATCAATTTTTGTTTTTGCGTTTTTAACGTCTGCTATAATTAACTTTGTAGCTCCCTCGCCATCACCTGCTATCTTTTTTGATAACTCCTCAAGCATAATTTTTAAACCCTCTACAAATATATTGTAATTTTCGTCTTTAGTTTCAATTATTTTATTTTGGGCTTTTCCATTTGCCATAATTGTAAGTGTATCGTTTGTAGAACTGTCGCCGTCAACGCTTATCATGTTAAAAGTTTCGTCGGCTGTTTCATTTAACGCACAACTGAGCATTTCACTTGAGATATTAACATCTGTTGTTATAAATGATAACATTGTAGCCATATTTATATGTATCATACCGCTACCCTTTGCCATTCCACCTATAACTACTTCTTTTCCGTCTATTGTAAAATTTACTGCTATTTCTTTTTCTACGGTGTCCGTAGTCATAATGGCAATAGCCGCCTCATGTCCACCGTCTTTTGTTAAGGTTTTAGATAATTGTTCTGCTCTTGCTTCTATTTTTTCAATTGGCAAAATTTGACCTATTACACCTGTTGATGCAACTATTACATCTTTTTCTTGCACGTTTAAAACGTCACTTGCAATTTTGCACATTTTATAAGCTTTTTCCATGCCATCAATATTACAAGTGTTTGCATTACCGCTATTTACAATTATCGCTTGTGCTTTACCGTCTTTTAAATTTTCCTTTGTTACAAGTATTGGAGCTCCTTTTACAAGGTTTTGTGTGTAAATACCGCTTGCCTGACAAATAACATCACTATAAATAAATGCTAAATCGCTTTTTGTTGTGTTACTAGGTTTTATCGAGCAACATATACCATTTGCAGTAAATCCACTCGGTGCGGTTATGCCACCATTAATAAATTTGATATCCATGTGTTTTTTCTCCTTTAAAACGCTGGCGGTACAATGTCAAGCCCTGTATGTTCATCTAATCCACAAACGATATTCATATTTTGTATTGCTTGACCAGCGGCCCCTTTTACCATGTTGTCAATCGCTGAAATTGCTATAAGTGTATTTGTTCTTTCATCTATATGAATTGATATATCGCAATAATTTGAATATTTTACATTTTTAATATTTGCACATTGGCCCTCTTCTAAAAGTCTTATAAAAAATTCGTTTTTGTAAGCGTTTTCATATGCTTTCCTTATCATCTCTTTTGTAACGCCGTCTTTAAGTTTTGCATACGCTGTACATAAAATACCTCTATTTATAGGTAGTAAATGTGGAACGAATAACACTTTTACTTTTTCGTCTGCTATGTGCGAAAGTGTTTGCTCAATTTCTGGTGTGTGACGGTGGTTTGCTACTTTATACGCTGTAAATCCCTCGTTTAAATCTGGGTAATGCGTATTTTGTGAAAGCCCACGTCCTGCACCTGTTACACCGCTTTTGCAATCGGCAACAATCCCCTCAAGTTCAATGAAATTGTTTTTTATCGCTGGTGCTAAAGCAAGCGGAACTGCTGTTGTGTAGCAACCTGGGTTTGCAATTATTGTTTTTCCTTTTATTTGCTCACGGAATAACTCTGGAAGTGCGTAAACAGATTTTTTATGTAACTCTTTATCTTCAAATTCTCCGCCATACCATTGTTTATAGTCGTTTTCATCTTCTAGGCGGAAATCTGCACCTAAATCTATAAATATTTTGTTGTTTTCATCGCAAGCTTTTGCTAAACTTTGAGAAAGTCCGTGTGGAAGTGCTGCAAATATTACATCGCTTTTTTCTACTACACTTTTTTCATCACCACATATAATTTCATTTATATTTTTATATGATGGGTATATGTCGCTTAATTTTTTATTTTCAAAAGATACTGAGCTTACTGCTACTATCTCGACTTCACTGTGATTTGTTAAATGTCTAAAAAGTTCTGCTCCTACATACCCTGTTGCTCCTACTATTCCTGCTTTTATCATTATTTTACCTGCTTTTTCTTTAATTGTTTCGGGTTGGATATTTTGATATAAAGATTGTAGTTACATGATGTTTTGTGTGGTTCTAAGTTTGTATTTTGCAACTATACCCACGGGCGGATATGGAAATCCGCCCCTACAAATAGATTGTGCCTCGTTTGAATTTTAATGTTATTATAAATTTAAAAATATCAAATAACCTATGCTAAAAACCTTAAGTTCGTGACAGTGGAGTAGAACCACAAACCCTACATTTACCCTAAAAACATTGTGTAAGTGTCTGATTTTGAACTTTTCAAATTACTACAAATAAAAAATCCGCAAGGATTTTCTCATTCACTTTTCACTATTCATTTTTCACTATTCATTTTTCACTATTCACTTTCCACTTTCCACTATTCACTTTCCACTATTCATTTTTCACTTTATATCATTGTCTTTTAATTACGCATTACGAATTACTCATTGTTTCTTTTACAAATTTTATTTGATTATAAACACTATCTGTTGATGGTCCACCTAAAATATTACGTTCATTAACGCAAGTTTCTAGCGATATTGCATTGTATACACCCTCGTCGAAAAGGTCGCATATTTCTATATACTCGCTTAACTCTAAAGTTTCAAGTGTTAAATTTTTCTCTATACATTTTGCAACAAGCATACCAGTAGCCTTATACGCATCTCTAAAAGGCAAACCTTTTTTTACTAGATAGTCGGCACAATCGGTTGCATTTATAAAACCATTCGCAGCGGCTTTTCTCATATTTTCTGGTAGCACTTTCATTGTGTCAATCATCGGAGTAAACGCAGTTAGGCACATCTTAACAGTGTCTATTGCATCAAAAATTGCCTCTTTATCTTCTTGCATATCTTTATTGTACGCTAGTGGCAAGCCTTTCATCACTGTAAGTAATGTCATTAGGTCGCCAAATACTCTTCCTGATTTTCCACGTACAAGCTCTGCTATATCTGGGTTTTTCTTTTGTGGCATAATACTAGAACCTGTTGAGAATGCATCATCAAGCTCAATAAATTTAAATTCCCATGAACACCACATTATAATTTCTTCTGAAAATCTTGAAAGATGCACCATTAAAATTGATAACGCACTTGCAAGTTCTATGCAAAAATCTCTGTCAGACACTGAGTCCATGCTGTTTTGTGTGATATTTGAAAATCCTAATAAATCAGCTGTTATACTTCTATCTATTTGATATGTTGTACCTGCTAACGCTCCAGCACCTAGTGGTAGATAATCCATTCGCTTTTTAGCGTCTTGAAGTCTTCCAATATCTCTTAAAATCATTTGTGCATACGCCATTAAGTGATGTCCAAACGTTATTGGTTGAGCTCTTTGCAAGTGAGTATATCCTGGTAGTACTGTAATTGCGTTTTCTTCTGACTTTTCGCAAATTACTTCTATTAAGCTTTTAAGCATATTTTCTAAATTGTCGCACTCGTCCATTAAATACATACGTATGTCAAGTGCTACTTGATCGTTACGACTTCTTGCGGTGTGTAACCTTTTACCAGTGTCACCAAGCCTTTTTGTAAGTTCGCTCTCTATAAATGTGTGTATGTCTTCAGCGTCCATATCTATTTGAAGTGTGTTTGTTTCTATATCGTTTAAAATTTCGCCTAAACACTCACAAATTTTCAAGCTATCTTCAGCACTTATTATTCCGCATTTTGAAAGCATTGTTACGTGTGCTATTGACCCTTTTATGTCTTGACTATACATTCTTTTATCAAAAGAGATTGATGAATTAAAGTCGTTTGTTGTTTTACTTATTTCTTTTTGGAAACGTCCTGTCCATAATTTCATACATTTTCACCTTTTAGCACTATTCACTATTCACTATTCACTTTTCATTATTCACTTAATTAGTCCTTTTTTAGCTAAAACTTTTGATGGTAAGCCAAATAGATTAATAAATCCAGCTGAGTCGTTTTGGTCGTAAACTTCGTCTTCATCAAATGTTGCAATTTCTTCATCGTAAAGTGAATATGGAGAAGATACACCAGCATCAATTATATTACCTTTATAAAGTTTTAATTTAACGTTACCAGTTACAGTTTCTTGTGTGCTATCAACAAAAGCCGAAAGTGCAACTCTTAAAGGAGTATACCATTGACCATTATATACAAGTTGAGCAAAACGAGTTGCAATTGTATCTTTATATTGTAGAGTTTCTCTATCAAGACAAATTTCCTCAAGTTTACCATGAGCAGCATATAAGATTGTACCTCCTGGAGTTTCATACACGCCTCTTGACTTCATGCCAACAAGTCTATTTTCTACGATATCAGTAATACCAACACCGTTTCTACCGCCTATTTTATTAAGAGTTTCAACAATAGAAATTGCGTCTAATTTTTCGCCATTAACAGCTGTTGGAATACCTTTTTCAAATGAAATTGTAACATATTCTGCTTTATCAGGAGCTTGCATTGGAGAAACGCCCATTTCAAGGAAGCCCTCTTTTTCATACATAGGCTCATTATCAACTGTTTCAAGGTCCATACCCTCATGAGATAAATGCCATAAGTTTTTATCTTTAGAGTAGTTAGTTTCCCTATTAATTTTTAGTGGGATATTTCTTTCTTCAGCATATTTAATTTCGTCTTCTCTTGATTTTAAATCCCAAATACGCCATGGAGCGATAATAGCCATATCTGGTGCATAAGATTTAATAGCAAGTTCAAATCTAACTTGGTCATTACCTTTACCTGTGCAACCGTGACAAATAGCGTCTGCACCCTCAGCTAAAGCAATTTCTACAATCCTTTTTGCAATAATAGGTCTTGCAAATGATGTACCTAAAAGATATTTACGCTCGTAAACTGCACCTGCTTTTAAAGTAGGCCATACGTAATCTTCTACAAATTCTTGTCTTAAATCTTCTATATATAATTTTGACGCACCTGTTTTAATTGCTTTTTCTTCTAGTCCGTCAAGTTCAGTTCCTTGACCAACGTCACCACTTACTGCAATTACTTCGCAATTGTCGTAATTTTCTTTTAGCCATGGTATAATTATTGATGTATCAAGTCCACCTGAGTATGCTAAAACTACTTTTTTTATTTTATTATTCATTTCTAAAAATCCCCCTGATTGTAAATTTTAATATATAAGATAATTATACTCATTTTATACAAAAAATCAAGCAAAATTATGCATAACTTGATTAGTAGCTATTTTTTTGTATACTTAACTACTTATTTTATAAAAATTTTTAAAAATTTATACAATAAATATATTTTTGCATATTAATATTACTACTTTTTTAAACGTATAATTTTGGGCGTCCGAAAAAAAATAATGCATAAACACTATGCATATTATGAATATATGCATAATTTGTTGTATATTTTACATATGTTTGATATAATAAAATAAATTAATTTGCTAAAGGACTGATTTACAATGAATAACTTTAAAGAAATATCTTGTAGCGAGCTTAAAAACAATCCATTTACACTTATAGGTAAAGATTGGATGCTTGTAACTGCTGGAGATGAAAACGCTTACAACACAATGACAGCTAGTTGGGGTGGCGTTGGTTTTATGTGGAATAAAGATGTAGCTTTCACATTTATTAGACCACAAAGGTATACTTTAGAATTTGTGGAAAGCAATGATTATTATACTCTTTCCTTTTTTGGTGAAGAATATAGAAAAGCTTTAAGTTTCTGTGGCTCAAAATCAGGCCGTGACTATGACAAAGCAAAAGAAACAGGACTAACACCTTTATTCGACGAAAACGCACCTTACTTTGAGCAAGCAAAACTAGTCTTAATTTGCAAAAAACTATACAAACAAGACTTTGAGGGCAATTGTTTTATCGAAAAAGAGTTAGACGAAAAAAACTACCAAAACAAAGATTACCACCAAATGTTTATATCTGAAATTGTAAAAGTACTCGTAAAAAACGATTAATACTGCAAAGGAGATTAAAAAGAAATGACTAAAAAAACTATTTTAATTACAGGAGCGTCAAGAGGAATTGGTGCAAAAACAGCTTTATATTTTGCTAAAAACGGATATAATGTTGCAATAAATTTCAACAACAGTGCAAAAAACGCTTTAAAGCTTAAAGAGCAAATCAAAAAGCTAGGTGGAGTTGCAAACATTTACAAAGCTGATGTTAGTAACAGTGATGAAGTTTTAGCAATGGTACAAAGTGTTGTTGATGATTTTGGAAGTATTGATGTTTTAGTAAACAATGCAGGTATAGCTCATCACGGTTTGATAACTGACGTCGAGGACGACGAATGGGAAGAGCTTGTCGGCACAAATATAAGTGGTATGTTTTATTGTTCAAGGGAAGTTTTAAAACATATGATTAAAGAGCAAAGTGGTATTATAGTTAATGTATCATCAATTTGGGGTCAAGTTGGTGCAAGTTGCGAGGTTGCTTATAGCACAACAAAAGGTGCAGTTATAAGTTTTACTAAAGCACTATCAAAAGAAGTAGGCCCTAGTGGTATTCGTGTAAATTGCGTTTCTCCTGGTGTTATTATGACTGATATGTGCCGTGACTTAGACGAAGATACACTAGAAGAATTAAAAGAAAGCACATCACTTGAAGAGCTTGGAACTACTTTAGATGTTGCTAAAGCTATTTTCTTTTTAGCAAGCGATAAATCAAAATACATAACTGGTCAAGTTTTAACTGTTGACGGCGGAATGGTTTAATCCCTTATTTTAAATTTATCATAAAAAAATACTTATTAGTAAAATAAAAATTTTTTAAAGATTATGTTTTACACTTTAGAAAACTAAAACCTCAAAAAACCCTTATAAATAGGAGTTTTTTGAGGTTTTTTACGTATTTTTTTGGTTTTTTCCACTTATTATAAGGGCAAATCTTCTAAATTATAAAAAATTAAATCATTAATAAAGTAATTATTTTTTGACAAGATAATACATTTATTGTATAATTATTTTGTACATTTTTTATTTAATTTTATAACGAAAGAGGTTGATTGAAATGTCTGAAACATTTTGGACGGTAGTTGCTTTTGGTGCGTATTTACTTATGATGATTTTAATAGGTTTATACTATTTCAGAAAGACTAAAAGCTCAGAAGATTACATTTTAGGCGGTAGAAGTTTAAACGGTTGGACAGCTGCACTTTCTGCACAAGCATCTGACATGAGCGGTTGGTTGCTTATGGGTTTACCAGGTGCAATTTACGTTGCAGGTACTGGAGAAATATGGATAGCTGTAGGTTTATTGATAGGTACAATCCTTAACTGGTTCTTGGTAGCTTCAAGGCTTAGAAAGTACACAATTAAAGCTGGAAACTCTTTAACTTTACCATCATTTTTAGGTAACAGATTTAGAGATAAAACAAACATCTTAAAAATTGTATCATCATTATTTATAGCAGTATTTTTCTTAGTTTATACAGCGTCTGCGTTTAAGTCAGGAGCTTTACTATTTAATAGTGTGTTTGGTATTGATTATACTTTAGCTTTAGCAATAGGTGCATTAGTAATTTTAGTGTATACTTTCCTTGGTGGATTTATGGCAGTTTGTATTACAGACTTTATACAAGGTCTTTTAATGCTTGTTGCGTTAATGTTAATCCCTATTTTTGCATATATGAATATCGGACAAATGGACGGCGTTGTGGCAGGTCTTAGTGCAAATGGAATTACTGATGTAAACGGATATTTAAACCCTATGCTAAGCTCAAGCGGAGAATCTTTATCAGCAGTTTCTATTATCTCCAACTTAGGTTGGGCGTTAGGTTATTTTGGAATGCCACATATTTTAGTTAGATTTATGGCTATAAAATCAACTGGCGAAGTTAAGAAAAGCCGTATCATAGCTATTATTTGGGTTGCTATCTCACTTTCTGCCTCTTGCCTAGTTGGTATTATTGGAAAAGCTTATTTAACTCCAGCACTAGCAGAGGGACAACACGAAAACGTATTTATCGCAATGATAATGAATATGTTCTCAGATACTTGGTTCTTAACATTTATAGGTGGTTTCTTACTTTGCGGAGTTTTAGCTGCTATTATGTCAACTGCTGATTCTCAACTTTTAGTAACAGCTTCTTCAATTTCGCAAGACATCTACAAAGGTTCTATAAATAAAAAAGCAAGCAATAAAAAAGTTCTTTTAGTAAGCAGATTAACAGTTGCAGTAGTTGCAATAATTGCTTTCTTTATAGCACTAGATGAAAACAGCAGTGTTATGAATTTAGTATCTAATGCATGGGCAGGCTTTGGTGCAACTTTCGGCCCTGTAATTTTACTAGGACTATTCTGGAAACGCTCAAACCTTGCTGGTGCAGTTACTGGAATGTGCGTTGGTGGCGGTCTTGTAATGATATGGGACTACTTACCTATAGTTTCAGGACAAACTCTTGCAAGTGCAACTGGTCTTTATTCTTTAGTTGTAGGATTTGTAGCGTCTTTAGTTTGTATGGTAATTGTTACATTATTAACTAAAGCACCATCTAAAGAAATGATAGACGAATTTGAGTACGTTAAAAATTCAGTTGATATTGATGTAGCGTAATTATATATTTTCTACTTAAATTTAAATATACCCTATATAAAATTCATTTTTGTATTTTATATAGGGTTTTTCTTTTTCATTTATTATAAAACTAGTGTTTTCAATAATTTTTCAAAAGTACCTTTATTTGTATTATCTATTCTTATAATTTCTAATTTTTCGCACGAACTAAACGAGTTAATAGAAATTTTCACTTTACCATTTAGTAAATACAAAAACTCTAAATTAGCACAATCATCAAATGCATACATTTCAATTTTTTTTAAAGATTTAGGTAATATAACTGTTTTAATTTTATCGCAATCTATAAACGCACCACTTCCTATTTCTATTACACCCTCTGGTACATAAGCTACTCTTTTTTTATTTTTGTCGCACTTTATTAATATTTTTTCGTCATATATCAACATACCATCAACCACTTTATATTTAGAACTTTTAGAGATAACTTCGTTTAACTTATCGCAATAATGAAACGCCACACCCTTTTCAATTTTTTTTAAAGATTTAGGTAATATAACTGTTGTAATTTTGTTGCACTCTACAAACGCACCTCTTTCTATTTTTGTTACACCCTCTGGCACATAGGCATCTCCTTTTATATTTTTGCTACACTGTATTAATATTTTTTCGTCATATATCAACATACCATTAACTACTTTATATTTAGAGTTTTTAGAAATAATTTCGTTTAGCTTATCACAACCATAAAACGCATCTTTATCAATCTTTATATTGTCATTTAAAATAGTAACTTTTTCAAGGTTATCACAGCACGCCAATGCCTCTGATTGTATCTCTGTTACACTTTTTGGTATAGTTATTTCTTTCAAATTTCTACAACATAAAAACGCACAAGCTTCTATTTTTGTAATCCCGTTCGGAATATTTAATATTTTTGCATCTCCTGTATATATTTTAACAGCTTTATTTTTTACTCTTAAACCCTTTATACCATTAGGTTCGTAAAAATGTTTTTTAGCTTTTTTGTATTTATTATTAGGTAAACAAATAACACAATTATTATAAATTTCATATTCAATATGGTTAAACGATAGCAAAACAACATTTTCATTATATCGATTTTCTAAACTAAAATATGTATTTCCTTTACTTAGAAAATTGCTATACCCCTCATTTCTGCAATTGCTATATTTCCCCTTTAAATCATCAATTATTGTTAAACATTTTTTGTACGGCATATCTTTAAATGCAAAAAATTTCTTGTTTTCATCAAATATCCTATATATTAACTCATCACCAGATTTATCAATTCCATTGTCGGACTCATTATCTCTACAAATAGTCACTTTATCAAGTAAAAGGTCTTTTTCAAGTTCAATTATAAAATTTTTAATAGCATCATACCAATTAAAGCAAGCCGAACTTATCCTAAACCATAAATTATTATTTTTAACTTCTGTATTATACATTCCACCATATCGAACTCTGCAAAATTGTTGATTAAGCGATAGTTTTATTTTTTCTTGTATATTAGATATATTGCTATGATAATTAAAATCGTCTAAAAAGTCGTACAGTTCATCAAATGTGTTATAACTACATTCTTCTCTATGAATTTGTATTATCTCATCTACTTCAAGCGGATAATGGAATTTATCAGGGAAATTTTTTATTTGTTCTTTCATAATCGATATAATCTCTTCTGGTGTATTATTGTATCTTACGTGGTCTTCAATAAGTAGTGCAAGCCAATAATCGATTACTTCTCTTGCAAACCATTGATCTTTTGAATTTGTTTTAATTAGGAAAAATGCAATAGTAACTTCTGAGCTTAAATCGTCATCATCAACCGAGTATAAATGGTAATCGACTGGAAAAGCTTTACCGTCTTGTCTTAACATCCACGCAGTATACATTATAATCAACCTTTCTAATTTATATTGACTTTAAATTAAACTGATTGTATCATATTACTATGAGAGGAAAACCGTACATAAGGTTTATTATAATATTATTAAAGGAAGTGATTATTTTGTATGAATCTCAAACCAAAAAAGAAGTGATAATTTACATCTTGAAGATTTTAGAAAAATACAGCGATGAAAACCACAGACTAAAACAAAATGACATTTTAAACTATCTACAAAGTGAATTTTTAACTACAGTCGATAGGAAATGTATTAAGAAAAATTTATTAACTTTAGAGGATTTAAATTACGGCATTAATTACGACATTGAATATAGAACAGACAAAAACGGCAAAGAACAAGAAATTTATACAAATTTTTATATAACACGAACTTTTACAGACGGCGAACTCCGATTAATTATAGATAGCTTACTCTTTTCAAATACAATTTCACATCGTCACAAAGTAGACATAATACAAAATTTAGAAAATCTTTCAAATAAATATTTTAAATATAAAGTTAAACATAAACATAGCCTAGGCTTAACTACGCACGGCAATAAAGAGATTTTTTATATTATTGAAACACTTAACAATGCAATAGTCAATAAAAAGAAAGTTAAGTTTTTCTACAACAACATAGGAACAGACAAAAAAATGCACCCACGAACAAAAGACGGCGTTATCCGTGAATATATAGTAAACCCTTATCAAATGGCAGTTGTAAATGGTCATTACTATTTAATATGTAATTATGATAAATATAATAATGTTGATAATTACAGAATTGATAGGATAAGCAATATTGAAATGCTAAACGAAACCGCAAAACCAATAAAGGAAACTGAAAACGGTAATTATCTACTAGATTTACCTAAATATATTTCGCAAAAAGTCTATATGTTTTCAGGCAAAAGTGCAACTGTTGAATTTGTAGCAAATAAATCGATTTTAAACGAGATCTTCGACTGGTTCGGCTATGATATTAAATTTTATGACGAAACCGAAACACAAGTTAAAGTAAGAGCTTATGTCAATTTAACTGCTATGAGGAAATGGGCGTTGCAGTATGCACTTTGTGCAAAAGTTTTAAGCCCTCAAAGTTTAGTGGAGGAGGTGAAAGAGGATATAAAAAATGCATTAACGTACTATGAATATACTTAATTTTCAAAACACTTACAATTAAGCAACTACTAAAAAATTATAATACTTAGGAGGAATAACAATGTCATATCAAACAGCACTAACAATTAAAGAAACTATAAAAAATATCCACGAAAGAAAATACCTTTTACCTTCTATTCAACGTGAATTTGAATGGAAGCCTGAGCAAATTGAAAGATTAATGGATAGTTTAATGCAAGGTTATCCAATCAACGCTTTTTTGTTTTGGAAAGTGCCAAAAGAGAAAAAATCAGAATTTAAGTTTTATGACTTCTTAAGCGATTATCATCAATCACTGAATAAACATAATAAAGAAGCAAATTTAAATGGTAGTGAAGAGATCACTGCAATACTTGACGGTCAACAACGATTAACTTCACTATACATAGCACTTAAAGGTTCATACTCTTATAAACTACCAAACAAAAGATGGGATAACTTAGATGCTTACCCTAAAAGAAAATTGTACTTAAACTTACTGTCAAAATCAACTGAAACTGGACTAACCTATGACTTTAAATTTCTTACAGATGAAGAAGTTAAAGAAAGAAGTTCCTCTATATATTGGTTTCCTGTTGGTGAAATATTAAATATGAACAAGTTATATGACGTTACTCGTTACATTTCTAAAAATATAGAAGATAATGGAAATATTGAGTTTGTAAATGACACTCTAACGACGTTATTTGAGGCTATTCATGTCAAACCAACAATTAGCTATTACTTAGAAGAAAGCCTTGAGCTAGACAAAGTTTTAAATATTTTCATCCGCATTAACAGTGGTGGAACAATTTTAAGTTATTCAGATTTATTACTATCTTTTGCTACTGCTCAGTGGAAAACTAAAAATGACAGAGAGGAAATCGTAAGTTTTGTTGATGAGATAAATTTAATAGGCAGAGGATTTAACATAAGCAAGGATAACGTGTTGAAAGCAAGCCTTGTTTTATGTGATTTTGAGGATATATCGTTTAAAGTAGATAACTTTAACAAAAACACTATGTCAAAAATTGAGGAGAGTTGGGATCGAATTAAAACAGCTATTAGATTAGCCGTTGAACTAATTTCTTCTTTTGGCTATTGTCGTGAAAATGTTACTTCTTATAACTTAATTATACCTATTGCATATTATATAAATTCTATAGGCAATCCACGTTACTTTGTTGAAAAAAGTGAGTTTATAAACGATAGGCAACTCATAAAAAAATGGTTTGTTGCTTCATTGCTTCGTAGGATATTCAGTTTTAGTCCAGACGGAGTTCTAAAACCAGTAAGAAAACTTATTAAAGAAAATCAAGGTAGTTTCCCCTATGATAAAATCGTGGAAAATTTCAGAGGAACTAATAGAAGTTTAGTTTTTACAGATGATGATATAGACAATTTATTACTTGCCAAATATGGACAAGGTAATACACTTATCTTATTATCAATTTTATATCCATGGGCAAATTTAAAAAATAATTTTCATATAGACCACATCTTTCCAAAGAGCAAATTTGCTAAAAATAAGTTATTAGAAAGAGGTATCCCAAAAGAAAAAATAAATACTTTTAGCGACAACGTACACTATATAGGAAATCTTCAATTATTAGAACAACTTCCTAACAAAGAAAAAAGTAACATTGATTTTGAAGACTGGTTTTACGCTACATTCAAAACAGAAGAACAAAAAAGAGACCATAGAGAAAAGCATTATATTCCTAATGTTAATTTATATCTTGAAAATTTTGAATTGTTCTTTAACGAAAGAAATTTGCTACTAAAAAATGCACTAAAAAAAGAATTACTATAGTTTAACCATTTCTAACCAAAAACTATAATAATTAAATATACATAAAAAACCTATCTTAACTAGTTCTAAAAAGCTAAGTTAAGATAGGTTTTTTTTACTATACAAGAATTATAAAAGGTAAAATTTATTTAAAAACAATCCTTTTTATCATCTTCTGTAATTTTTCTAATCACCCTACAAGGAGTACCGAAAGCCACCACATTTGCAGGTATATCTTTTGTAACAAGGCTCATAGCACCTATTACGGAGTTATCGCCAATTGTGACACCAGGCATTATAACGCTATTCGCACCAATCCAAACATTATTACCTATATGAATTTCTGCATTAAACTGACCACCCTTTTTTCTATCATCAGGGTAAATAGGGTGCGTACCAGTGCATATCACAACATTAGGTGCTACCATTACGTTATCGCCTATGTAAATATGAGTATCATCTACTAAAGTAAGGTTAAAGTTTGCGTAAAAGTTATTACCAATATGTACGTGTTTGCCACCCCAATTAGCGTGCAATGGCGGTTCTATATAACAGTTCTCTCCAATACCTGAAAACATTTTATTTAAAAGTTCTTTTCTTAACTCTTGTTCGCTTGGACGTGTATTGTTGTACTCATATAAATTGTCTAAACACTTTAATTGCTCGTCTACAAGTTCTTGGTTAGCAAAATATAATTTTCTATTATGCATACAAGCGTGTATTTCTTTTAACTCCATAACCTCACACCTTTCAGCACCTTAGCTAAATATTAAATAGCTCCGTAGGATCAAGTTTAAACTGCAACATATTTGCCGTTTCTCGTCCACCGTCACCGCCTTTTCTTTGTACAGTAACTCGACAAAGATTGATACTTCCTCGTGGTGACATTTTAACGACACCGTCACCATAATAATAATTCAATACTTCATTGATATTTTTTAGCACCCATTTAGAGTTGTTGTCTGTTTTTTGTGCAACAAGCACCCACTCAGCCGAAAATTCTCCTCGACCTCTAATAATATCTGATAAAATCATTACTTTATTATCGTTAAAAAAGTTTAAAATCTTTTCTTGTTCATCTTGCGAAAATTCATTTAAAAACATTCTTCTACTATCTTTTACTCCAGTTTTATAAGGTTTTTCTTCTCCTGTGAAATATTTAAGCAAAATAAAAACATCTTCATTCATATTCCACATTTCTTTATATTTGATTAACCATCTTTTATCAATTTGATTAAAACCTTTTTTATTACTAACTAACTTAACTTGCAAATTTTCAATATCTACAGCTTCTCTTAATTTAATCATAACTTGCAAATTAATATCTGCTTTATATCCACTTAAAATAACAGCTTTTACATACTCAATGTCAATAAGTGAATAATTCACAATACTAAGCCACGCTTGTGCCTCAAAGTCATTTTGCCAATTATTAAATTTATCTGCAATCTCTTTTTCATTTGCAAAACCTTTTTTTCAGTCGCTGAGCCACGTGCAACTAAATCTTCCATTATCAATCACCTATTACATTTAGTAAATTTTTTCCAATCAAATTAATTACATCTACAGTCATTGCATTTCCTGCAAGCGACAACAATTTATTTGTCGCAAACTGCTTTTGTACATTTACCGCCCATTGCTTCGGGAAACCTTGTAGCATTAGTGCTTCCATACCGCTAAGTTTTTTAAGAGAACCATTTTTTACATATAATATACCATGTCTGCCTGTTCTAAGTGTTGGCACTTTGTCATAATAAAGCCTTAAATCAGATTGTCTAGTATCTAAAACAGTATAATCTTCTAGTATGATTTTATTAATATCAAACTTTCCCTTATTATATTTATTATTTAGATATTTTATGAAAGTCTTGTTACTTCGATAATCTAAAGTGTTGTTAGTTTCATCTATTAAAAAATCACTTATTCTTGATAACGGTTTTCCTTGAAACCATTCAAATTTACTCTTTGACAACTCTTTTTGAACTCCTACAAAATAAATACGTTCTCTCATTTGCGGAATACCATAATCTATTGTATTTAAAACTTTGTATGTAACATCATAACCAGCATACGATAATTCATTTAGTATTGTATTAAGTGTATTTCCTTTATCGTGATTTACTAAGCCTTTTACATTTTCAAAAATAAAGTATTTAACGCTTTTTTTCTTCAAAATTTCAATTAAACTATATATAATTAAACCTCGGCTATCTTCAAAACCAGTTCTTTTACCAACTACTGAAAAAGTTTGACAAGGGAAACCAGCTATCATTAAATCAAAGTTAGGGAGTGTATCTATATCAATTTTTGTCAAGTCACCAAAATTATTAATGTCATCGACAAAAAATGATTTGTATACTTCTATAGCACTGCTTTCTATTTCACTATGAGCAACGCATTTAAAACCACATTTTTCAAGTCCTAACCTACCTGCTCCAATTCCAGAGCAAAAGTCCATAAAAGAAATTTCATTATTCAAGAAATACACCTCCTATCTATTGATTATTACAACAATTATACCAAAAAAATTATCAGAAAACAATAAAAAAAGAGAGTAAATATTTACTCTCTTAGAATTTATGATTTCATATTAAGGTTACAAAGAACCTTGAAAACCGAACACGAAACTTAAAAGTTTAAGTTTTTTCAAAAGACTTATTAAAAGACATCTTACTTTATTATTTAATAGTGACTTACCAAAGTTCCTTTGG
>CAYJFG010000032.1:309-19979 GCA_964369305.1 uncultured Eubacteriales bacterium | reverse complement strand
TTATCCATGGTTTATATTATATCATACTTTTTACGATTTTGGGAGTAGAACCTTCAGAAAGGTTTCTACTGCTTTACGAAAAAATAAAATATGACAAATAAAAAATCAAAAATGCAACACAACGAACTTTAAAAAAGGAAAGAAAGATATGTTGCAAAAAGATTGTGCTAAATATGAAAAAAGAGGATAATTTGAAATATTAATAGAATAAAAGTTGCATTTGCAACACGTGTACTTGTATTTATTATATATAATTATATTACTAAGTTATTTATGGCTGATAAACTTTAAAATATTGCTAAATAGTTGCAAAAATTTTGTTTTTGCGTTATAATACAATGTAAATTGTTAAAAATATGTAATGGGAGTTTTGTTAGGTTGAAAAATATTGAGATTTTTACAGATGGTGCGTGTAAATACAACCCAGGCCCTGGAGGTTGGGGGACAATACTAAGATATAAAGGTAAAGAAAAAGAGCTGTGTGGTTTTTGTCCTGACACTACTAATAACAGAATGGAAATAACAGCTATAATAAAAGGGCTTGAAGCACTTAAAGAACCTTGCAAGGTTAAATTATATACTGACTCTGGATACGTTTGTGACTCCTTTAATAAAGGTTGGCTAAAAAAATGGGAGGCAAAAGGGTGGAAGAGGACGGCAAATAAGCCTGTTATTAATTTAGACTTATGGCTTGAGTTATTAAAACTTACTAAAATACATGATGTAGAATTTATATGGGTCAAAGGTCATGCAGGGCATATTGAAAATGAAAGATGCGACCGTTTAGCGGTAAATGCTATTAAAGATCACATATAATTTTTGCAAAAAGGAGCAAAATACATGAAAAAATACGTATACGCTGATAATGCTGCTACAACTAAAATGTCAAAAGCAGTAATAGATAGCATGATGCCACATTTTACAGAAATTTATGGCAATCCATCGAGCCTTTATAATGTTGGAGCAGTTGCAAAGTCAGCACTAGAGAAAGCACGTGAAGATATTGCAAATTGCATAAATGCAAAAGCTTCTGAAATATATTTCACATCAGGCGGTAGTGAGGCTGACAACTGGGCTATTAAAGGAATTGCAAGTAATTTAAAGAAAAAAGGTAAAACTCATATAATTACATCAAAATTTGAACATCATGCAGTACTGCACCCACTTGAGTATCTTGAAAAAAATGGTTTTGAGGTAACATATTTAGATGTTTACAGTAATGGTATAGTGCGTGTAGATGATGTAAAAAACGCCATAAATGAAAAAACAGGATTAGTTACTATTATGTATGCTAATAATGAAATAGGCACAATTCAACCTATAAAAGAAATTGGAAAAGTCTGTAAAGAAAACAACATACTTTTTCATACAGATGCGGTGCAAGCTATAGGAAATGTGGCTATTGATGTTAAAGCAGAATATATAGATATGTTGTCTTTAACTGCTCATAAGCTTCACGGTCCTAAAGGCGTAGGAGCTTTATATATTAGAAAGGGTGTACGTCCTGATATAATTATCCACGGTGGAGCTCAAGAAAATGGCAGACGTGCAGGAACTGAAAATGTTGCAGGTGCTGTAGGTCTTGCAACAGCTATGAAAAATGCTATGTCAACTATGGAGAGTAGAAAAGCTAAATTAACTAAACTTCGAGAGATGCTTATAAGTAACCTGCTTAAAATCGAACGTTCTCATTTAAATGGCGATAGAGAAAATAGGCTTGCAGGAAATATAAATATGTGTTTTGAGGGGATAGAGGGAGAGTCGCTACTTTTAATGCTTGACTTAAAAGGTATTAGTGCTTCGTCTGGTTCTGCGTGTACTTCAGGTTCGCTTGACCCAAGCCACGTTCTTCTATCTATAGGTAGACCTCATGAAATTGCTCACGGTTCTTTAAGACTTTCGCTAAGTGATGAAAACAATGAGGAAGATGTAGAATATATATGCAGTGTATTACCACCTACAATAGAGTATTTAAGGGCGATGTCACCTCTTTGGGAAGACATTAAGAAAAAAGAAAAAGAAGATAATCAATAATTTTATATAAAGGCATGAAACAATAAAAGGAGAAACAAGGAAATGGCTTATAGTGAAAAAGTAATGGAGCATTTTGCTAACCCTCAAAACGTGGGAGAAATTGTAGATGCAAACGGAGTTGGCGAAGTTGGTAACTCAAAATGTGGCGACATAATGAAAATATATTTAAAAGTAGAAAATAATATCATCACAGATATTAAGTTTAAAACTTTTGGTTGTGGGGCAGCAATTGCAACAAGTTCAATGGCTACACAATTAGTTAAAGGGAAAAGCATAGACGAGGCTTTAACACTTACAAATAAAGCGGTTGTTGAGGCGTTAGACGGTCTACCAGCAGTTAAACTTCATTGTTCAGTGTTGGCGGAACAAGCTATTAAAACAGCTATTAGCGATTATTATACAAGACTTGGTATTGATCCTGAACCAATTGTTGGCGTTATTTCTGAATGTGACCATCATGGAGATAGTAGTTGCGGTTGTGATATATAATTTAAGTTTAAAAAGAAGAGTGAATAATTATTCACTCTTCTTTTTAAAAGGTATATCTAAATAAACTTTGTCGTCGTTGTCTATGTAAAAGTCTAAAGTGTCGCCAGCTTCGCATAATGGGCGTGTAGAGTGGATTGGGCTTTCTTCAACATAAGTTTGGTTATTATAATAATATTCATAGTGGACAATATAATTATATCTAATTCTGTTGTTGTCGCTAACAAGGTTTATTGTTTTATAAAATTCTACATCTTTAACATAAGCTTTTATTTTTTTGCCGTCAATCTTAATTTTTTTAATTGCATTTTCAGTTTTAATTTTAGATATTAAAACACCTAAGATAACGCATAATATAGGAATTGGAAAACAAATGACTACTATACCAACTGTAATATGGTCGCTTGTTTCCATAAAGCCTGTTAATACAAGAACACCAATAGTTATAAAAAATAATGGAACTATTATAAAAAGAGATATTGTTACAATAGATGAAATTAATTGAGGGTCTTTTTTTAAGGATTTTTTATGGTTTTCTTTTGTTTGAATTGTTGCACGTTCTGTACGTCGCTTTAAATTACACTTAATAATACTACGAATTAAAGCAAATAGTATAAGTCCGCTAATAAGCGTGATTATTAAGCCTAATCCAAAAGTATCTCCACCACTCTTTGACGAGGAAATTCCTAATAAAAGAATAATACCTGCTGCAAAAAATGGTGCAACTATAATAGTGATAAATATTAAAATAGGTAATGTTGTATTTGCACTCATATTGCGTTTATCGTTACAGTTGTTGTTGATGTCGTTATTGTAAGTGTTTGTATTGTTGTCGGTGTTGATACTATTGTAATTTATGTTGTTTTCATTGTTGTCGTTATTTATACTATTGTAATCTGTGTTGCTTTCGTTGTTGTTATTATCGTTGTAGCTATTAGTGTATTTGTTTGTATATTTATTAGTGTATTTGTTATTATCCATATAAACACTCCTTTAATATTATTTAAAAAACGACCTTGCAATTTGATTTTGCAGGGTCGTATAATAATTTGTATTGCTAAAATTTAAAATGTTAAGAAATTTTTGTTTTCTTTTTTTAAGTATCTTTTTATAGAAATTGTACCACTTGCAACACCTATAATTAGTCCTACAGAGATAAAACCTACTGTAATTGGTAGCCATAGAGTATCATATGATAAAGTTTCAATTTGTATGATTGATGTTGTAGCTTCAACAATCAAATCGTATAAATAATATGTAGCTACAGAGGAAATACCACCAGCTAATAAGCCAATAATAATACCCTCAGTTAAAAATGGTATCTTGATAAATGTATTTGTAGCACCTACAAATTTCATAATGCTTATTTCAAGGCTACGAGTAATCATTGCCATTCTTATTGAATTTGAGATTATCAATATTGATATAAAACCTAAAACAACAATTGCAACAATACCGCCTGTAATTACAAATCTATTAATAGATTGTAGTTCGCTTGCAAGGTCGCTTCTGTCGTTTGTTTCGTCTACACCCTCAATAGCTTTAATTTCCTTGATAGTGTCGTCGTATAAAGTGAAATCAGTTAAATATACTTGGAAAGTATCTGGTAATGGATTGTTTTCGCTATTGTATTGTTCAAAGGCTGGACCTAATTGTTCCTTAAATTCAAGTATTGCCTCTTCTTTTGAGTAAAAAGAGGAACTTTGAACATTGCTAATTAAGTTTAATTCGTTTTCTATGGCGTCTTGTTGTGATTGTGTTAAGTCGTCCTCTAAATATACATTAACAACGTTTGTTTGTCCAGTTTCTGTAATAACTGCTTGTATATTTAAAACTACTAAGGCGGCAGCACCAGTAAGCAACATACAGCAAATTAATGTACCTATAGACGCTATAGCCATTAATTTATTACTTATGATATTCTTAAAACCTTCTTTTATTAAATATCCGAAATTTTTCAAGCTTTTTCCTCTCCTTTTTATTTATTTGCAGTTTCTTTAATTTCTTTTTCTTTATTAGTGCCGTTTTTTCGTGCGTTAAGTATTAAAGTAACTTTATCTTCAATATCTGGCAAGTTTTCGTTTTCGTCGTCCTCGTCAATGTCTTGTTGCTCTTCTATATCTATAGATGTTTCAATGTTAGATGGATATGTAGCTTCGCTTGCATCAAAGTTTTCGCTATTGCTTGTATCCATAACTACTTGACCTCTGTTAATTTCAATAACTCTTTTGTTGTAATGTGATATTAGCTCATGCTCGTGAGTAACTACTATTACAGTTGTGCCAGTTGCGTTAATTTCCATTAATAAGTCCAATATTTCATGCGACATTAAAGGGTCAATATTACTTGTAGGTTCATCTGCTATTAAAATTTTTGGATTATTTATAATAGCACGTGCAAGGCTAACTCTTTGTTGTTCGCCTCCTGAAAGTTCATAAACTTTACTTTTCTTCTTATGTTTTAATCCTACAAGCTCTAAAACAGCAGGAACATCTTTTTTAATTTGTTTATTAGTTTTTCCAATAACACGCATTGCAAATGCAACATTTTCGTAAACAGTCATTTTGCTTATTAATCTAAAATCTTGGAAAACTATACCCATTTTACGTCTAAGGTATGGTACTTTTCTACGTTTTAATTTTGTGATTGTTTGACCATCAACAATAATATCGCCCTCAGTTGGTTTTTCTTCGCAAGAAATTAGCTTAAGAAACGTACTTTTACCAGCTCCAGAAGTACCAACTATAAAGACAAATTCGCCTTTTTGTATATTCATACTTATATTTTTTAATGCGTGAGTCTTAGAAGTGTAAGACTTTGAAACATTTTTAAATTTAATCATACTTTTAATTTCCTTTCTATAAAACAATCAGCTTATGATAATATTAATAGATTGTAAATATACATATATCTATTATAAATAAAAAGTATTCTTCTGTCAATTAATAAAATATTAAGAAGATTTCGCCCTAATATTTTCTAAAAAAACACCTTTACCCATTAAATGAATAAAGGTGAATTTATTATATAGTGATTGAACTTTTTTATTTACAACTTTGTAAAAGATTAGAAAATTAGATGCAGTTTATATTATGCACAACCGTTGTTTTTGTCGCTTGATGGAAAATCTGGAGAGTTAGGAGGACCGCTTTTTATTATGTCAGTGCCTAAACCTTGTAATTTTCCTACAATATTTTCATAACCTCTTTCAATAAAGGCTACATTATCAATTTCAGTTGTGCCGTTTGCACATAATCCAGCAATTACCATGGCAGCACCTGCACGTAAATCGGTAGCAGAAACTAAAGCTCCCTCTAATTGTTCTACACCCTCAATATAAGCAGTGTCTTTTACGACATCAATTTTTGCACCTAGTCTGTTTAGTTCGCCTATATATTTAAAGCGATTATCCCATACATCTTCATGCAGTTTGCTAAGTCCCTCAGCAATTGCCATAAGAACGCAAAATTGAGGTTGCATATCTGTAGGGAAGCCAGGATATGGAGATGTTTTTATATTAACACGTTTTAGACGTTTATTTGAAAAAACTCGTACAGAGTCTTCGTCTTCTTCTACTGTAACACCCATTTCTCTTAATTTAACTATAATAACTTCTAAATGTTTAGGAATTACATTTAGAACCCTTGCGTCGCCTTTAGTAGCGGCAATAGCAGCCATATATGTACCTGCTTCTATTTGGTCAGGCATAATGCTATAAGTAGTGCTAAAAAGATGTTCAACACCACGAATTTTAATTACATCAGTGCCAGCACCTTTAATGTTTGCACCCATAGAGTTTAAAAAGTTTGCTAAATCAACAACATGAGGTTCTTTAGCTACATTTTCTAAAACTGTAAGCCCTGGAGCTTTAACGGCTGCTAACATTACATTCATAGTAGCACCAACTGATGCAACGTCAAAATATATATTTGCTCCGTTTAATTCCTCGGCACATACGTGTACAACACCTTCTTTTAGAGAAGTGCTAGTAGCTCCTAAAGCTTCAAAGCCTTTTAAATGTTGGTCAATTGGTCTAATGCCAAAGTCGCAACCGCCAGGCATAGATACATACGCATCGTTAAAACGCCCAAGCAATGCACCTAAAAGATAGTATGACGCACGGATATCTCTTACATGGCTATTAGTAGCTTTACGTGATGTTATATTTCTAGGGTCTATAGTTAAAGTCGATTTATCATCGCTTATTGTGATTTTAACGCCTAAACGTTTTAATATATTGCAAATAGCTGTTACGTCTGTGATGTCTGGCACGTTTTCAATTGTGCAAACTTCGTCACATAAGATAACGGCTGGAATAATTGCTACAGCGGCATTTTTAGCACCGCTAATTTTTACAGTGCCTTTTAGTGGAATACCACCATTTATTATATATCTATCGCACTTATCCAAAATTTAAGTCACCCCATGATACTTATTAAAATAATATTTAATAAGTAGAAAATTATATATTTAAAAATAAAAAAATATTGTGTAGTTTTTTGTGATTGTTTTTAGTAATAACAGTCAAGTTTAAGTATGAGTTTTTCTACAAAATTAACAAACTCCACGTTTCATAATAATATATAAACTTAATAAAGTCAACTAAAAAACTGTCATATTTGATTAATTTGTAATTCCTTACAGATTAACACTTGAAATTATGTAAACAATTATGATTAGTGCTAACGGAATTTAATTATCATAAAATATTGCGTATGTTTAAACTATATATTTAAAAAACGAAAGCTAAAAATTAAAAGGGACTGTCACATTTGGTAAAATTTTTGTAATATTTATTTTGGGACAAAATCTATTTTTATCCGAAATTTACGTGTTTACAGATAAAAATGGGAGCATATAGAATGCTCCCATTAAAATAGTTGTTAATACTTACCTTAATTCGACAGAACCAAGTTAAAAGTAAATTGATTTATACCATTAAAGGTACAGTTGATAGCAGTTGTTTTGCTAAAAAACCGCTTATTGTGCCTAATAATATACCAGCAATAATATCTGTTAAATAGTGAACTCTTAAATAGAACCTTGAAAAAGCTATTAAAGAAGCTATTATGAAAACAGGTAACGCAACAGCTGACATACTAAAAGCAGTTACTGAAAATACAGCAAATGATGATGTTGTATGCCCAGATGGGAAAGAGTAATACTTAGGTTTTTTAATTATATGTTCGTCACTATCTATTTTATGACAAGGCCTTATGCGACATACAATATGTTTAATAAGTATTTCGCCTAGTAAATGTGCTAGTAACAGCGAACCTAAAACGTTGTAACCTAAAGTTCTAGTAGGTTTGTTAAATAATAGTATTATGCAAAGTACAAACCATATTAAACCTTTGTCGCCTAAACGTGTAAATATGATCATAACCTTATTTCTACGTTCAGTTTGCATTTTAGGAACAAAGTTAATTAATCGATCGTCAACCGACTGAATTTTTTTGAACATCAAAAATACTCCTCGCTATGTAATGTGTTATGTTTTTATAACGTGTAATGTAATTGTAACATATAATTTATAATTTTTAAAGATGTAAATTATAAATTATAAAATGTTGTCGAAAAATAATGTATTTTAGATTAAAAGTTTATATAATTTATGAATTTTTAAATAAATGTAATATAAAAAATTCTAAAAATTTTCAATTAATACGTTATTTGCTAAATTTCTATTTCTATAACGGCGGTCTGTAGTAACATCTTTAATTATTTTTATAAAATCTGGTATATAAAATGGCTCGTCTTCGCTTTCAAGTTCAATTTCAAGCGTTGCTTTATCGTTCCAAAATTTATATATATCTAATTCTAATAATTTACCTTTGTATATAAAAGTATGGCGGTGCTTATCAATAGAGTTTAAGCTCGGATCAGCTTTTTTAAGTAACTGCTCGTACTCTTCTTTTGTAATTTCGTTTTCAATTTCTATTCTTCTCAGGGCTGTTATATCCATTTTATAAGTTTTTGTGTAGACATAATTTTCGCCATGTCCTCTTTTGCGTATGCGTAAACCTGCGTTTTCTTCGTCGCTTATTAAGTAAGTTTGGATTATATGTGTTTTTTCGTACTTTTCTTGACGTTCTAAAATTTCCATATTAGGCAAGTTAATTAAAAATTTTTTTTCTATTTCAAATGTTGAATTTCCCATAATTTATTTATAAAAGTTCGATAATTCTTTTATCTGCTTTTATAAGTCCCTCCTCTTTAAGATGTTTAATTTCTCGCATCATAGCACTACGGTCTACACATAAATAGTCGGCTAAAGCTACGTATGAAAAAGGTAATTCAAAGGATTTTTTATCTTTATTATTTGTAGATAAAGTAAAGTATGATAATAATTTATCTCTTGTAGTTCGTCTACTTAGTACTTCTACTCTATTACTTAAGTTCGACGCCCTTGCAGATATTAATGATAACATATTTTGTACTAAGTATGTATGGTACTGACAAGCATTTATACATCTTTTAGTTATGTGGTGATAATCTATAAACATTATAGTGCAGTCGCTTGCACATATGGCAGTTATATCATCATTTAAAATAGACTCACTATAAAAAATACTACCAAAAACCTCGTTATTACATATGTTTTCAAGTATAGTCCTAGTGCCGTTTCTATCTGTTCTTACAATATTTACACTGCCACCTTTTACAATGCAGATATGCTTTGTTTCTTCGTCTAGTGTGTACACTTTTTGAGAAGCTTTATACGTTTTTACTATTGGGTTAAAGCATTTTTGCATTTCGTAAAAGTCTAGTTCTTCTATACCATTGAATATGTCGCTTTCTCTGAAATTCATAATAATACCTACTATCTATATAATATATTCTTTAATTTTATTATACAATTGCTCATCTACTATAGCCTCTATTTTAATTCCATTTTCGGTGTACTCTTCGCTTAATAATGTAGCATCTTTTCTTATAGCACCGCTAAGTCCGCTTTTTTCAAAAGGTAATAATAAATCTACTTTTTTAATATTTACAGGCAAATTGTCTTCAATAGCTTTTAAGAGATTTTCAATACCTTTTTCGCTTTTAGCACTTATCATTACGGCGTCTGAAATTATAGGTATATCTTCTGTATTGTTTAAAAGGTCACATTTATTAAGTACTGGAATAATGCTTTTGTCATCTCGTCCAAGGTCTTTTAAAATATCCCTAGTTACCTTTAAATGCAAATGAGCTTCATTGCTTGATGCATCACATACATTTAATATAATGTCAGCAAATGCAGCTTGTTCAAGTGTTGAACGAAACGCCTTTACAAGGTGATGAGGTAAACGCCTTACAAGTCCTACAGTGTCAGTAATCATTACAGTTATACCGCATGGCAACTTTAAAAACCTTGATGTAGGGTCAAGTGTTGCAAATAATTTATTTTCAGCGTATACACCAGCGTTTGTAAGAGTGTTCATTAAGGTTGATTTGCCTGCGTTTGTGTATCCTACTATTGCAACTGTTATTATGCTATCTTTCTCACGGCGTTTTTTTATTTGGTTTCTATGAACTTCTACATCTTCAAGTTGAAGTTTAATAGTTTGCATTCTATTTCTAATATGTCTTTTATCGGTTTCAAGTTTAGTTTCGCCAGGTCCTCTTGTGCCAATACCTGCACCCAGCCTTGACATTGCCACACCTTTACCTGTAAGACGTGGCAACATATATTGAAGTTGTGCAAGTTCTACTTGTAATTTACCCTCTTTGCTAATGGCTCTTTGAGCAAAGATATCAAGTATTAACATAGTTCTGTCAATTACTCTAATATCTGTATGATTTTCTACGTTTCTAATTTGGGTAGGGGATAGCTCTAAATCGAAAATTATTACATCGATGTCGTTTTCTTCGCAAAAGATTTTAGCTTCTTCTAGTCGCCCACTACCAATGCACGTTGCAGTGTCTGGTTTATCTCTTTTTTGAGTAAGCGAACCTATAACCTCAGCACCAGCAGTGTCGGCAAGTTCGTAAAGTTCGTCTAAAGAGGTTTGAGCATCAAAGTCGCCAGTATCTACACTTATTAAAAGTGCATTTTGTTTTACTTTTTCATTTTCATGCATTTTTTTATCTTCTTTCTAAATAAGTATATTGATATGGTCTTAAATGTAATTGACCATTTAATGCAATTTCTTCATTGTTAAGTGGAGCATAAAAGTTACCGTTTAACTCATGGTGATGTATTGTAAAATCTTCGTTTGTAATATTTACAGCAACATACACTTCTTTATTTTCAAAAGAACGCTTAAATAATAGTTGATTATTAAATATAGCAACATTTATATAGTCGCCATAATTTAAAGCTTTAGAGTTTTTGCGGTACTCTATCATTTTTTTAATATCTTGTGTAAGTTCATTAGGGATAGGTTTTTCAAAACATGGACGAAGTCCCCAGTCGCCATCTCGTTTTTTTCCCTCTTGTCCCCACTCACTTCCATAATAAATGCATGGAACACCAGGCATACCAAAAAGTAAAGCATACACGATAGGTAGAGTGTTTTTATCATTTAATATACTTGCAATTCTTTCAACGTCGTGATTATCAACAAAAGTCATTAAATGTTTTCCACGGTAAATGCACCATTGTTCGCTACCAAATTGGCGGTTAAGCGAATGAGATATCTCAAATAAGTTTTTATCGTTCATACTTGAAAATAAACCTTTGTAACATTCGTAATTTGTGCAACTGTGTAGCATATCATCATTTACAATTATATTATAGTCGCCGAATAAAACTTCGCCTATAAGTGCAAAGTCAGGTTTTAAAGATGTGCAAAAACTTCTAAGTCTTCTCATAAAGTTATGGTCTAAACAGTATGCAACGTCAAGCCTTAAAGCGTCAATGTTAAATTCTTCAATCCACATTTTAACGCTATCTAGTAAATGACTTACTACTTCCTCGTTTTGTAGATTAAGCTTTACAAGTTCATAATGACCCTCCCAACCCTCATACCATAAGCCATCATTGTATGAGCTGTTGCCGTCAAAGTTAATTATAAACCAATCTTTATATCTTGAGTTGTAGCGGTGAGTTAGCACGTCTTGAAACGCCCAAAATCCTCTACCAACATGATTAAATACGCCGTCCAAAATAATTTTTATGTCATTTTCTTTAAGTTCTTTGCAAACTTCTTTGAAGTTTTCGTTTGTTCCAAGTCTTTTATCTATAGACATGAAGTCCCTAGTATCATACCCATGAGAGTCAGAATCGAATATTGGGTTAAATAAAACGCTATCTACTTCAATTGACTTAAAATAACTTACCCATTCTTTAACTTTCAAAATTTTATCGCTAGTTTCTCCGTTATTTTCACGGCTTGCACCACAAAAACCAATAGGGTAAATTTGATAAATAACGCTTTCATATAACCACATAATAACACAACCTTTTGTAATAAATAATAGCTTGATTAGCCTTATCTCTATTTTACCACATATTTTACAGATTTCAAACTATTTTTATTAAAGTTATATGCAGAAATTATGATTACCTATTACATTTATAACCTCAAGAGTAAATAAAAAGTCACTTCGAGCAGTTTCAGGGTTAAAGTAGTAGACAGCACCGCCAGATGGATCCCAACCGTTTATTGCATCTACAACGGCTTTGTGTGCAGACTCTACAACTGGTTTATCTATTTGACCATCTTTCATGCACGTAAAAGCGTTAGGTTGATAAAGCACTCCGCTTAATGTGTTTGGGAATGATGGGTGTGCTATTCTGTTTAGTATAACGGCGGCAACTGCCACTTGTCCCTCGTACGGTTCGCCTCGGCTTTCGGCTGATACTACATTTGCAAGTAGTGCCATTTCAGACGATGTAAATTGACCTTGAGATGCATTTTCAGGTAGTCCCAACGCTTTTTTTGTAAGAGTTCCTACAACGCCGTCAGCTACAAGGTCGTTATCTTTTTGAAATTCAATAACAGCTCTTTTTGTGTTTACTCCAAAAATTCCGTCAATATCTCCCTTGTAGTAACCTTTTGTAGATAAACTTTTTTGTATGCTTACTACTTCATCGCCTCGTGAACCCTCTTTGCTAAGTGCAAATACATTATAAGAACTTACTACAGTAATTAAAATAGCTAATATTAAAAATGAAGATATTATCAATTTCGATTTTTGTTTTTTCATAAAAACCACACCTTTCTTTTAATATATTTTCCTATATTAAAAAAAATATGTAAAAAACAAATATTGAAGGTATTAATTCGTAATGAGTAATGCGTAATTCGTAATAAAAAGACATATTTATAAAATTAGTGCAGGGGTCTGTTTTTGTATTTTCATTATTTATATTTTAGCTTTTGTTTATGAGCCATTATCTTGTAACTCTTCACTCTTAATAAAGTCTTCAACAATTTTTGCAGCGTCATATACAAGCAGTGAACAGGGACGTTTTTTGTAATACTCCTTTGTTCTTTCTTGTGGAACAGCACTTATATTTTCAATTTTTGCAAGCCCTAAAAGTTCCTTGCAAATATAACTTGAATTTTGCTCCTTGAAAGTGTTAATAGCATTTAAAACTTTACTGTAAAGAGCCTTTTTTTCTTCACGTGCTTTTGCTTCGCTATATCCATAAAGCATACTGAAAACCATAACCATACCGCTAACAGCACCGCAAACTTCTCTTGCTCCTCCAATTCCTCCACCAAAGCCAGATGCAATTTTAGTTGCAGTTTCTAAGGTAAGTCCCATTTCTTCATGAAAGGCTGCTACGACTGATTGAGAACAGTTGTAACCCTCCTTAAAATAATTTTCGGCTATTTTTGCTTTTTCCATTGTAAAAACTCCTTTTCATTAATATTTAATTTTGCATATTTCTTTTATATTATTTAAAAATTTTCTTTTTATGCTAAAATATATAAAATAAATATAGGCGGTGTTTAATATGTTAGGTGACGTTATAGACTTAGACCACGTAAGTATATCTGATTTATATAAAATATTAGATTTAGCGAAGGATATGAAAGAAAATCCTAAAAAATATGCAAAAAGTTGTGACGGTAAAATCCTTGCAACACTTTTTTATGAACCATCAACAAGGACACAAATGTCTTTTCAATCTGCTATGATGCGTCTAGGAGGTAGCGTTTTAGGTTTTGATAATCCTATGAACTCTTCAGTAGCTAAAGGCGAAAACTTAAAAGACACTATAAAGGTAATAAGCGGTTATGCTGATATTATTGCAATACGTCACCCACTTGAGGGTAGTGCAAAAGCATCTTCGCTATTTTCGCAGGTTCCAGTTATCAACTGTGGCGATGGTGGACATCTTCACCCAACACAAACTTTAACAGACTTATCTACATTATATAATGAAATAGGTACTTTAAGCAACCTTTGTATAGGATTATGCGGAGATTTAAAAAATGGACGTACAGTACATTCTTTAATAAAGACTATGACAAGGTTTGAAAATAATAAATTTATTTTAATTTCAACAGATAAACTTCAAGTTCCTACATATATTAAAGATATTTTAAAAGCAACTGGTTGTAAGTATGAAGAAGTTACAAGCTTGCAAGAGGCTATGCCAATGCTTGACGTTCTTTATATGACTAGAATACAAAAAGAGCGTTTTGAAAGCGAAGAAGAATATCAAAAACAACAAGGCGTATTTGTGCTTGATACTAAAAAATTAAGTCTTGCAAAAAAAGAACTTAAAATCTTACACCCACTACCAAGAGTAGACGAAATTACTATTGAGGTAGACGACGACAAGCGTGCATTATATTTTGACCAAGCGGTATATGGTGTTTATGTTAGAATGGCACTTATGAAAAGTATGATAGAAGAAGATAGAAAAAACGAAAGCAAGACTATAAAAAGTAGTGTTCACAAATGTAGTAACGATATGTGCATAACACAAACTGAAAATTACTTACCTCAAATGTTTGAAGATTGTGCAGACTTTTTAACTTGTAAATACTGCGAACATCAAATGCTTATTTAGAAAAATAAAAAAGTCAGTGCAATTATCATTAAGTTATCAAAAAATACCTTTCCTAATATTGGAGAGGTATTTTTTTATGTTAAATTTAGATAAAATAACCAATTAAGCACTTGAAATCTAAAATAATACACAAGAAAACAGGCTTAATTTTGTAAAAAGTGCTTGATTTTACATACGTTTTACAAAGTTCCATATTAAGACTTTACATAAGTATAATACAATCTATCCATAACGTTGCACTGACAATTTAAGGTGCCACGTAAAATTAAATCAAATAATAAAAATAAAATTTTAAGGAGTACTAGAAGAAATGAAAAAGATTATGTCAGTTTTATTAACAGGTATACTAGGTGCTACATTACTTGCAAGTTGTTCACCTACATCAGGCACAACAGACCCAACAAGCACAGAAGGTTTTGATACAAGCAAAACAATTGCTGTTATCTCAAGAGAATCAGGATCAGGTACAAGAGGTGCTTTCGTTGAATTAACAGGAGTTTTAGTTGAAGACGAAGACGGCAACGAAACAGACAAAACAGCTCAAAGTGCTGCTACATACAACAGTACACAAGCAGTTATGACAAACGTTGCTTCAAATGCGGCTGCTATTGGTTATATTTCATTAGGTTCACTAAACGATACAGTTTCTGCTATTAAAGTAGGCGGAGTTGCTGCAACTACTGAAACAGTAAAAGACGGTTCTTACAAAATTGCAAGACCTTTCAACGTAGCTTATAAAGATGGTACATTAAGCGAGCAAGCTCAAAACTTTATGGAATACATAATGAGTGATGAGGGTCAAGCGATTGTAGCTGAAGAAGGTTACATCGATGTAGACTCAACAGGTGCTTTTGCAGGTGCTACAGGCGAAGGTAAAATAGTTGTTGCAGGTTCAACATCAGTTGCTCCTTTAATGGAAAAATTAAAAGAAGCTTACGAAGCTTTAAACAGCAATGTTACAATCGAAATTCAAGCAACAGGTTCATCATCAGGTATGACAGCTGCTATTGACGGCACTTGCGATATCGGTATGGCGTCAAGAGAATTAAAAGACAGCGAACTTGCAGAACTTAAAAACGAAGTAATCTCAATGGACGGTATAGCAGTTGTAGTAAACAATGCAAACACAATTGAAGATTTAACAATTGAACAAATCGGCGAAATATTCAGAGGCGATAAAACAGTTTGGTCTGATTTTGAATAATTGATAAGAAATAATTAGTTTATTTTAAATTTGTAGGTAGACGAAAACAATTTAGTTTCGTTTACCTACAAACACGTATATAAGCTAGTATTTAGAAATGACAATTATTTGTCAATGTATGATTGGGTAAGAGTGAGAGAAATGAAAATATTAGATTTATCAATGAAAATACTGTTTTTTGCCTGTACGCTTGCATCTGTTGGTGCGTTACTTCTAATTTGTATTTTTATGTTCCAAGGCGGTTTACCAGCATTTTCAGAAATAGCATTTACAGATTTTATTACAGGAGAAAAGTGGGCTCCTACAGACGTTCCACCAAGTTTTGGTATTTTACCAATGATTTTAGGTAGTGTTTATATTACACTAGGTGCTGTATTAATTGGTGTGCCTATTGGTATACTAACAGCTGTTTTTTTAGCAAAATTTTGTCCAAAACCAGTTTACAAAATATTAAAACCAGCAATTGACTTGCTTGCAGGTATTCCATCTATAGTTTATGGTTTCTTTGGTCTTATGGTTGTAGTTCCATTTGTGCGTGAGAATATAGGCGGAACTGGAAGTAGTATTTTAACAGCATCATTGATTTTAGGTATTATGATTTTACCTACGATAGTAGGTATTTCAGAAAGTGCAATAAAAGCAGTGCCTGAAAGTTATTTTGAAGGAGCAATAGCACTAGGTGCTACAAAAGAAAGAAGTGTGCTTTTAAGTGTTTTACCAGCGGCACGCTCAGGTATTTTAGCAGGTGTAGTACTAGGTATAGGTAGAGCAATTGGCGAAACAATGGCAGTTATATTAATTGCTGGTAACCAAGTTTGGATGCCTCCATCAGTGCTAGACGGCGTTAGAACATTAACATCAAATATAGCGTTAGAGTTAAGTTATGCAGCAGGACTGCACAGAGAAGCATTGATTGCATCATCTCTAGTATTATTTGTATTTATTCTATTAATAAATGCAATTTTTGCAATAGTTAAATGGAGAGGTGAAAAGAAATGGTAGAAAATAAAAGTCCACAAGTGCAAGAGGGATTACCTGCACATATTGTGCCAGTAAATAAAAAGACATTAAAATCGAGATTAAAAGAATATAAAAGAAGACCTATGTCGTTAGTTTTTTTGATAATAATATTTTTATCAACAGTTTTTGCTTTAGTTTCTTTATTATTCTTAATTGGATATATCTTAATAATGGGTATTCCAAATATAACACCAGAGCTTTTCTCGTGGGAGTACACCTCCGATAACGTTTCATTCGTTCCATCGATTGTAAACACAATTATAATTACATTAGTAGCATTATTAATTGCAGTACCAATTGGTATATTTTCAGCAATATATCTAGTTGAATATGCAAAAAAAGGTAATAAACTTGTTTCGATAATAAGGCTTACATCAGAAACACTTGCAGGTATTCCGTCAATAGTTTATGGTCTGTTTGGTATGATATTCTTCGTTACTTATTTAGGTTGGGGTTATTCATTAATAGCAGGTATATTTACAATAAGTATAATGATTTTACCGCTTATTATAAGAACTACTGAAGAGGCACTAAAGTCAGTGCCAGACACATTTAGAGAGGGTAGTTTTGGTTTAGGCGCAGGAAAATTACGCACGATATTTATTGTAGTTTTACCAAATGCAGTACCTGGTATTTTAGCAGGTGTAATACTTGCAATAGGTAGAATTATTGGCGAAACAGCGGCGTTAATGTTTACAGCAGGTACACATACAGCAATGCCAGAAAATCTTGAAAGCTCAGGAAGAACACTAGCTGTTCATATGTATAACTTGATAAACGAGGGTTTACACGTTGACCAAGCTTATGCAACAGCCGTAATACTTTTAATAACAGTAGTTTTAATAAATACATTATCAGCATTCGTAGCAAGAAAATTAGTTAAGAAATAATTTTTATATTTGAAAGGATAACAACAATTATGGGTAAATTAATAGTAGAGAATTTAGACTTTTATTATGGAAAAATGCACGCACTTAAAAATATCAACTTATCGATTAAATCACAAGAAATAACAGCTTTTATAGGTCCATCAGGTTGTGGTAAATCTACACTTTTAAAAACTTTAAACCGCATGAACGATTTAGTAGAGGGTAGCAAAGTTGTAGGTAATATATTACTAGATAGTGAAAAAGTATATGGCGATATAGATATAAACGTTTTAAGAAAAAGGGTTGGTATGGTGTTCCAAAAACCTAATCCATTCCCAATGAGTGTTTACGATAACGTAGCTTTTGGCCCACGTACTCACGGTATAAGAAAACGTAAAGAACTTGATCAAATAGTAGAAACTTCTTTAAAAGATGCTGCAATTTGGGACGAAGTAAAAGACAGACTGCATAAAAGTGCGTTAGGTCTATCAGGTGGACAACAACAAAGATTATGTATAGCTCGTGCGTTAGCTGTTAATCCAGAAGTACTTCTAATGGACGAACCTACAAGTGCTTTAGACCCAATTTCAACAGGTAAAATTGAGGAACTTGCACTAAGACTAAAAGATAAATATACAATTGTAATCGTTACACATAATATGCAACAAGCTTTAAGAATAGCTGATAAAACTGCTTTCTTCCTATTGGGTGACATGGTTGAGTTTGACAAAACAGACGTAATTTTCTCAAACCCTACAAGCCATAAAACACAAGAATATGTAACTGGTAAATTTGGTTGATTATATATTTTATATAAATTAAAACGGCTTACGCAAATGAGTAAATCATCTGCGTAAGCCATTTTTTTAGTGTTTTGATAATGATAAAATTAAGCTTAAATTGTAAGTTTAATATTGTTTAAGTTTTTGTATAATTAATTATTTTTTTTCTTATAAGCGAAAAATAGTGAAGTTGCTGATAAAGAAAGTAAAATAATCAAAGGTAGAAAAGGTGTAGTGTCGCTAGTTTTAGGAGAAGTTTTACTAGCGTCAGCCGAAGTAGTACTTTCAGGAGTAGTTTCGTCGGCTTGTGTAGTGGTTGGATCTGTAGAGTTTTCTTCGTCTGCACTTGTTGGGGCAGTAGGGTTTTCCTCTTGAGTAGGAGCGACGGTTGGAGGCTCAGTTGCTGATGGGTCTGTTGGTTCTTCGTTAGGGTCTATGTTGTTATCGTCAGGATCTATTGGTAATGTAGGTTCAACTTGACTATAAATATTATGGCTTATAGTTCCCTCGTAATAATTAAAATAGATTTGAACCTTGTAAAGTGCGGTAGGGTCGTCGTCTATAGAGGTATAAACATCAATTTTGTAATTATCAGTACTAGAGTTATCACCCCAATATTTGTTAATATCGAAATCCTCAACGATTATAAATTCATATGTTCCATATGGTACGTCGTCTAAAGTGATAACATATCTACCAGAATTATCGTTGTTAAATTTATGTAACTTGTTTTTGTAAATGTCTGAGGTTTCCCAGTCGTACCCGTTACATAATGGAGCGTCACCTACTAAAGTGTATGTAGAATATGTAACATATCGCCTACTATCAGCAGTAATAGTAACTAAGCTGGTTTGTGGGTCAAATATAAAAGTAACATCATCATCTTCTAGTAATAGTAATTCGGTATAAATGTTGTTTGTTTCGTCTATTAAACCATTTTCGTTATATTCAAAATAACTAGAATTTTTGTTTACGGCACATTTATATTCACCAGCCTTAACATTTTCTATAATGAGTTTGTAAGTGCCGTCGCTTTGTTTTTCCATCGCAAGACCTGGTACTAATCCTAAATCGCCTATTAAATCTTTACTGCCTTTAACATAATACCTATCTTCAAGAACAGGTGGAACTATATCATCTAAAATCTCTAAAGAAATTTCTTCAGTTAAAGTGAAATTAGCTGATTGAGGTAGGCTATCAAGACTGTAAATATCCCATTTATATAACTCACTCAGATTCATTTTGATATCTGCAACGCCAGCAGAGATTACATCAAATTGTAAAGTAATTAATATGTCGTTATCTTTGGTAAA
>CAYJFG010000032.1:0-299 GCA_964369305.1 uncultured Eubacteriales bacterium | reverse complement strand
TTCTTTATATATACTACTGCCATTGGAATAAACTCTGTTTTTATTATAAACAGGATAAAAGTTTGTTAATGGTCCCATATGAGTTGAATAAGCGACAGGCATATATTTTGCAGGGTTTTGATTGAAATTATCAATAAAACTTTCGTTGACTTTAACAACACTGTCAGTGTATGATATGTAAAAATTATATGCTGATATTAAATCTTCTGAACTTACACGTGCGGTGTAGTTAAAAGTATCACCCACATTGATAGGTGTGCCATTTACAATAGCAATTTCGCTTGCTTGTTCATTTTGTG